>NZ_JBEOVG010000035.1:0-80626 GCF_040295345.1 Actinosynnema sp. NPDC002837 | reverse complement strand
AAGCCGGGCAGGCCTGGCGGACGCTTTTCCCGCCAGGCCTGCCCGGCTTTGGCCTGCCTGGGGTGCCCGTAAGGGCCCCATGTCAAATCGAGCCGAACGAGACCACCACCGCCCCGCCCAACCCAACCAACCCAGCCAACCCAGCCAACCCAGCCAACCCAGCCAGGCCCAACCCGCACAACGGATCAGAACCCGATACCCCACCCATCGATCTTCCCGGTGTCATACGCATACGCGTCCTTCACCCGCAACTTCCACGTCCCGTTCTTCTCCTCCGCCGACGTGTCCACCTTGAACGTCTCGTGGATGCCGTCCGCCGAGTTCTCCCCACCCGACCGCCGCAGCACGAACACCGCACCGCTCGGCCCGACCAGCTCCACCGCCAGATCAGCGGTGTACGGGTGCACGATGTCCACCTTCACCGAGGTCGTCGCCGTGCCACGACCGTCGCATCCGGACACCACGATCTCCGACGTCACGGCCTCACCGGCGTCCGGGATCGCCACGTCCTCCTCGCTCGTCCCGCCCTTGCACGTCGGCGGGTTCGGGTCGCCGCCGTTGATGAACCCCGTGTACAGCAACTTGTTCGGCGTGCCGGGCCCGGAGTTCTTGACCACGCCGTCGGTCGCGTTGTCGATCAACGCCTTCGCCACCTCCGCCGGCGTGGCCGCCGCACGAGCGGGATTCGCGCTCAGGTACAACGCCGCCGCGCCCGCCACGTGCGGTGACGCCATCGACGTTCCGTTGATCGTGCGCTCCGCGCCGTCGTTCCACGTCGACGTGATCTTGGTGCCAGGGGCGAAGATGTCGGTGCAGCGACCGTAGTTGGAGAACGACGACCGGCTGTCCGTGCTGTCCGTCGCGTTGGTCGTGATCGCTTCCGGGACGCGCGCCGGCGACGTGCGGCACGCGTCGCGGTTGTCGTTGCCGGAGGCCACGGCGACCGTGACACCGGCCGCCACGATCTTCTTCACCGCGTCGTCCACCGCCGTGCTGGCCGCCCCACCGAGGCTCATGTTCGCCACCGCCGGCTTGGCCGCGTGCTGCGCCACCCAGTCCAGGCCGCCGACGACCTGCGACCACTGGCCGGAACCCTGGCAGTTGAGCACCCGCACGCCGACCAGCTTCACGGCCTTGGCCACGCCGTACGTGGTCGAGCCGATGGTGCCCGCGACGTGCGTGCCGTGGCCGTTGCAGTCCTGCGCCTCCGCGTCGTCGTCGATGAAGTCGTGCCCGTCGGCCGCCCGACCGCCGAAGTCCTTGTGGTCCTTGTGGATCCCGGTGTCGACCACGTACGCGGTCACGCCCGCGCCGGTGCTGTTGTAGGTGTACTTCTTGTCCAGCGGCAGGTTCTTCTGGTCCACCCGGTCCAGGCCCCAGGTCGGGTTCTCCTGCGTGTCGGTGGCGTGCGCGAGGGCGTCCTGCTCGACGTACTCGACCGCCGGGTCGGCGGCCAGCCTGCGCGCCTGCTCCGCGCTCATCGCGGCCGCGAACCCGCGCAACGCGGCGGTGTACGTCATCTTGACCGCGCCGCCGTACGTGCCGACCAGGGCCTGCGCCGTGGCGGGCGTCTGCTGCACGCTCACCGCGGTCTCCCGCAACGCGACGATGTAGCTGTCCTTCACCGCGCCCGGCCGGTTGGCGCCGAGGACCTCTCCCTCGGGTTGCCTCCCCACCCCGAATCCGTGTCCGTATCCATAGCCGTGGCCCGCGCTCGCCAGCAGCAGGGCCGATGTCGCCAGGCCTGCGGTGACGACCCGTCGCCGGGTCGAGCGATCGTGTCGCATCGGTCGTTCTCCGTTCACTCGGCCGCCAGCAGGGGTGTCGGTGCGGGAACGCCTGCGCGAACCAAGGGCGCGACAGCCTCCGGACCTCGACCAGCTCGTCACCACTCGACTACCCCGCGCAACCGGTGCTCATGCGTCCGGAGCAGTCACCGGATCGGGCGATCGGCCGCGCCGACTACCCCGATAGGCCCTCTCGCGCGCCCTGGCCAGGGCCGCCGGCGCCAGGTCGAGGCCCGGCGGGCGGTTCCGGATCGGGTCGAGCGCGGGCAGGTCGCGGTCGACGTCCAGCGGTCGGACCACGAGCCTGCCGACCGGCCGCCACGGCGCGCCGATCTCCAGCGTGAACCCCAGTTCGCCCGGCAGCCCGGTCAACGCCGCCGAGCAGAGCCGCCGGTGATCGGGGACGGCGGCCAACCACACCAGCCGGTCACGCCAGCGGAACGGGGTGATGCTGCCGTACCGGGCGCTGGTCCACGTCCGCGCGGGCCGCGGCAGCACGCGGGCAACGCACGTGGACAGCAGCACGTCCCACGGCCCCGGCAGCCGGAACGCCAACCCGAGCACGTCCGGCAGCCCACCCGGCGTGCCGGCGCCCTTCGACAGCCGCCCGGACACCTCCGTCACGCCGACCGGCAGCGGCAGCCCGGGGTCGAACGTCACGGTCACCGTGCCGTCGAACCACCGGCCGCGCGGGTGGAACGCCTTGGCGTCCCGCGCGCCGGCCAGCACGCGGAAGGCGGGTTCGACGAGGTCAGGCACTGCGCGCATGCGGGTTGCCCTTGAGCGCCGAGCCCAGCGCCACCATGCCGAGGCCGAGCCCCAGGTGCAGCCAGTCGTCGGCCGCGTCGACCGGCACGAAGTTCGCCGCGCCCTCCTTGTCCACCACCAGCCCGTACAGCCACAGCACCAGGTACAGCGCGCCGCCGCCGATCAGGAACGCCCGCGCCGCCGACGCCGTGCGCGCCATCACCAGGCCCACCACGCCGAACAGCAGGTGCACCAGGTTGTGCAGCACCGACACGTGGAACACACCGATCAAGTGCGCGCCGGATCCGGGACCGGCGAACGCGATCTCGTCCAGCCCGGTGGTGATCCCGGGCACGAACCCGAGCACGCCCACCACCAGGAACACGACCGCGACCGCCATCGCCGCCGCGCGGACCGGGTGCGGCAACCGGGTCGTCGCACTCATAGCGGATCACCTCGCCTGTGACGGTGGTCCCGCTCGACTACCCCTCGACGACCGCTCGAAACAGCCCGTCACCACCCGGCGCTGACCGGCCCCTCATCGGAACCGACACCTTCGCCGGATCTGGCACCCTCCCCGGATCCGACGCCCTCCCCATCGACCTGCACCGCACGCCGCCCCCCACGCGACACCCGCCCACGGGCCACCGCACCACCGCCCACCGCACTACCACCCACCGCACGACCACCGGCCGCACCTCCCGCCACCGCACGACCACCCGCCACACCGTCCACCGCACGCCCGTCCACCGCACGCCCGTCCACCACACCGTCCACCGCACCACCACCCGCCTCCGCACCCGACGCACCCGCCTGCCCGCTCGCCGCCGCACGCCCCGTCGCCGCCGACGCCACGTCCGGGTAGCGGGGGAACAGCCGATCCAGGTCCGTCCGCTCGAACACCCGCCGCACGTGCGGCGGCACGGCGGCCAGCCGCAGCCAACCGCCCGCCCGCTGGGCCCTCGCCCTGGTGCGGACCAGCGCGCTCATCGCCTGGGCCCCGCAGAACGCGACCCCCGACATGTCGAGCACGATGCGGTCACGTCCCTCGCTCACCAAGCGGTCCATCCGGTCCAGCACCCGGCGCGCGCCCGCCAGGTCCAACTCCCCGGTCGCCACGACCACCGCGCACCCCGTCCGGTGAGCCTCGACCGACAGCGCCAGCATCCCGATCCCTTCACGCCACCCGGCAGTACTCGTCGTCATCGCCGCCCGCGCCGATCAGGGCGAGCAGCAGCCCTTCCCTGGTCGACCAGGGGCATATCTCCACCTCGTCGTGCCCGGTGTCCACCATCAACGCCTCCGCCACCAGGGCTCCCGCCAACGACTGCTCCGCGCGGTGCCGGGAGATGCCCGGCAACCGGGCGCGTCGCGGCACGGGCATCCGGGCCAGCCGGGGTATCCAGCCGCGCAGGTCGGCCAGGCGCAGGGAGCGCGGCACGAGCGGTCCCTCCTGCTGCGGCCGCGCCCCGGCCAGCCGCGCCAACTGCTGGAACACCTTCGAGCAGCCGACCGCCCGGTGCTCGGCGACCGACGTCCCCTCCAGCGCGACCACCACCCGGTCGTGCACCAGCACCTGCTCCCGCGCCAGGCCTCGGTGGTCGCGCCGCGCGGCGCGGTCGACCGCGAGCCGCCGGGTCATCGTGCGGGCGCCGAACGGCAGCGAACGCGTGAACGACGGCTCCACGTCGTCACCGACGGCGAGCTCCACCGTGCCGCCGCCGACGTCGAGCACCAGCAACGGGCCGGCGCGCCAGCCGAACCAGTGCCGCGCGGCCCGGTAGGCCAGGCGTGCCTCCTCCTGGCCGGGCAGCACGCGCAACCGGGTGCCGGTGCGGCGGGCGACCTCGGCGATGACCTGCTCGGCGTTGGGCGCGTCGCGGATGACGGAGGTGGCGAAGGGCACGACGGCGGAGACCCCGGCGCGTTCGGCGATCCGGTGCGCGGCGTGGACGGCGGTCACAACCTGTTCGACGCCTTCCGGGCGGAGTCGGTTGTCCCGGTCGAGCGCCCGGTCGAGCCGGAGCCGGGTCTTGTGCGAGAGGACGGGGTGCAGCGGCGAGCCGGAGACGACGACCAGGTGGGCGCTGAAGCAGCCGACGTCGAGCACGCCGACCTGGCCGGGTCGTCCGGACATACGTCACCACCATCCGCGTGTGAGAGGTACCGGGAGGAGTGCCCAAAGGCGCATCGGGTGAAACCGGATTGGGTGATCCGACTCCGGGTAGTTCAGGGCCACTCCGGGTAGTTCAGGGCCATGAGTGCTTCGGAGAGGCCGTTGGCGGTGGTGACCGGCGCGTCCAGCGGAATCGGGCTCGAGCTGGCGAAGGTGTTCGTCGAGCACGGGTTCGACCTGGTCGTGGCGGCGGAGAACGACGTGGTGCACGACGTGGCGCGGGAGTTGGCCGCCGGTGGGGCGCGGGTGGACCCGGTGCGGGCGGACCTGGCCACGTTCGAGGGCAACGAGGACCTGGTCGCGGTGGTCGAGGGCGTGGGACGGCCGGTGGAGGCGTTGGCGGTGAACGCCGGGGTCGGCGTCGGCGGTGATTTCGTCGACGACAGCGACCTGCGCAGCCACCTGCGGGTGGTGGACCTCAACATCTCCTCGGCGGTGCACCTGGCGAAGCGGCTGGTGCCCACCATGGTGGAACGCGGTGCAGGCCGGGTCCTGTTCACGTCGTCGGTGGCCGCGACCGCGCCCGGGCCGTTCCACTCGGTGTACGCGGCGTCGAAGGCGTTCCTGGCGTCGTTCTCGCAGGCGTTGCGGGAGGAGCTGCGCGACAGCGGGGTGACCGTGACCGCGCTGATGCCGGGCCCGACCGACACCGACTTCTTCCGCCGGGCGGGCATGACGGACACCAAGGTCGCGACCGGGCCGAAGGACGACCCGGCGGACGTCGCGCGGGCGGGGTTCAAGGCGCTGATGGACGGCGACGACCACGTGGTGGCCGGTTCGCTGCGGACCAAGGCGCAAGCGGCCGCCGGCCGCGTCCTGCCGGACCCGGTGAAGGCGCGGGCGATGCGCGCGATGACCGAACCGGGCTCTGGGGGTTGACCCCGGCGCGGCCGAACGTCCGCGCCGCGGTGGAAAGCCGACAGGCCGACCCGGCTCCCGGGAACCGACCCAGGCGCCGCCGATCCGCCTGGGTCAGAACTCCGGGATCTCGGGCACCCGCCTCTTCGACCTCTCCCCCGACGCCCGTGCCCGCGCTTCTGCCTCGGCCTCTGCCCACCTCCGTGCCTCACGGTGATCGCGCGTCACCCCGGGCTCGGGCGTCTCGTCCCCGATCAGCGCCCGGTACTCGTCGACCTCCTGCGGGGTGGGGTCGATCGGCGCTTCCTCGGCGACCTCGTCCGGGTCGATCGGGTCGACGGGCTCTTCCGCCCGCTCCCGGGGCTCCAGTGGTTCCTGTGCTGCCGTCATGACCGCTGGTTACCCCGTGTGCGGATGCTCGAACGGGGTAACCGTGACGCCGTGACCATCCACGCGAGACGAGATGTGCCCGCCCTGCCCGACCTGGTGTTCAACGCCGCCGCCGACCCCGCCCGCCTGGCCTCCTGGCTGCCCGACCCCTACCAGGTCGTCGGCCGCACGGACGACGTGCTGATCCTGCGCGCCAACGACGAGCCGCACCAGGTCAGCCTCGCCGCCGACTACGACCGACTGCTCCTGACGTGGACGCCGCTGGCCGAGCACGGCTGCCGGGGCGAGCTGCGCGTCTCGCTGGCCGGGGTGGCGGGCAGCGTCGCCGAGCTCCGGGTGGACGACTGCCCCGACGACCAGCTGCCGTCACGCCTGCTCGAAGCCCTCGCGAACGCGGTTGAGCAGAACCTCACCGCCGGCTGATCATGCACCCGTGGACCTCCGCGCCGCCCGGCCCGACGAACTGCCGCTGCTGCCCCCGATCGAACGGGCCTCCGGTGAGCCCTTCCGCGAGTTCGGCATGCCCGAGATCGCCGACGACGACCCGATGCCGCTGAGCACCCTGGCCGGACTGCACGTCTGGGTGGCCGTCGACCCGCTCCCGGTGGCCTGGATCGCGGTCGAGGTGCTGACCGCGGACCGCGCGGCGCACGTCGAGCAGGTCTGCGTGCACCCCGACCACGCGCGGCGCGGTATCGGGGCGGCGCTGCTGGACCACGTCGAGCGCTGGGCCGCGACGCGCGGGCTGGAGGCGTTGACCTTGACCACGTTCCGCGACATCCCGTGGAACGGCCCCTACTATCGACGACTCGGGTTCCACGAGGTGGCGGACCTCTCGCCGGCCCTGACGGCCGTCGTCGCGGCGGAAGCCGCACGTGGACTCGACCCCGCGACACGCGTTTGCCTGCGCAGGCCGCTCCGTGACGATGATCGGGCGGGATACTGAACGGGCAGTCCTCCCCTGCCAGCAACCGTTCGGAGGTTCCCCCGGTGGTCGACTTCGTGCACGAGGCACTGCTCTACCGCGACGACGAGGAGTACCTCGCGGGGACAGTGCCGTTCGTGCGCGACGGCGTGACCGCGGGTGAGCCGGTGCTGGTGGCCGTGCCGCAACGAGGCATCGACCTGCTGCGGCGCGCGCTGGGCGGGCTGGCCGAGCAGGTCGAGTTCCTGGACATGAGACGCGCCGGGCGCAACCCGGGCCGGATCATCCCCGGCGTGCTGACCGCGTTCACCGACAACAACGCCGCCACCGGCCGGGTGCGGATCGTCGGCGAGCCGATCTGGCCGGGCCGCACGGACCTCGAGTACCCGGCCTGCGTGCAGCACGAGGCGCTGATCAACACCGCGTTCGAGGACCGGCCCGCGTGGATCCTGTGCCCGTACGACACGGCGAACCTCGCGCCGGAGGCGGTGCGCGACGCGGAGACCACGCACCCGGTCGTGGTCGAGGGGCAGCGGCGCAGGCAGAGCACCGGTTACCGCGAGCCGTTCCTGATCGCCGAGGAGTTCAACCGACCGCTGCCCTCGCCGCCGCCGGACGCGCTGACCCGCCGGTTCGACCTGGACGCCCTCGGCGCCACCCGGCGACTGGTGGCCGCGTTCGCCGTCGAGACCGGCCTGACCGCAGACCAGGTGGAGGACCTGGTGCTCGCGGTCAACGAGCTGACCACGAACAGCGTGGTGCACGGCGGCGGCTTCGGCACGCTGCTGCTGTGGCGCGAGGGCGGCGCCGTGGTGTGCGAGGTGCGTGACGCGGGCCGGATCGCGAGCCCCATGGTGGGCAGGCGCAATCCCGGCGCCAACGCCCGCGGCGGGTACGGCGTCATGCTGGTGAACCTGCTCTGCGACCTGGTCCGCGTGCACACGCACGAGGCCGGCACCGCGATCCGCGTGTACGTCGGCTGACCTCGCTCCCGCCCCGCCCCGGCACACCGCGCTCCCGCCGCGCCGCACCCCCTCCCCCGCACCCCACCGCCAGCACACCCGCCCTCAGCGCACCCCGCCCCGGCCCGCCCTCCGCGCCCCACCCCCGCCCTGCCGAGCCGATCTACGTGTGTGCTTGCACACCAACCGACCACCGTCGCCCGATCCGCCCTGGTCACGAATCGTCCTTCGCGCGCAATTCCCGCCGCCGCACGCGCGTCGCCCGGCAGAATCTGCCACGTGACTCCCGCACTTCTGCTCGCCCACGGGGCCGGTGGCACGGTCCGCGCCAACTTCAGCCCCCTCATCCCGCGGCTGTCGCGCAAGCGCAAGGTGCACGCGGTCGACTTCCCCGGCTCGGGGACCACCCCCCGCGCGACCGGCCCCCTCGACCTGGACGACCTCGCCGACCGGCTGGTGGCCGCCGCCGAGGGCGAGGAGCGGTTCGCGGTCGTCGGCTACTCGATGGGCTGCGCGGTCGCCGTGCGCGCGGCGCGGCGCCACCCCGAACGCGTGACCGCCCTGGTGCTCACCGCCGGGTTCGCCCACCTCGACCCCGAGACCGCGGAACGGGTGCGGCGGTGGCGTCGGCTGCTGGACGCCGACCGCGCCGAGCTGGCCCGCTTCCTGATGTCCGTCGCCCTGGGCGCGCCGTTCGAACGGCGGCTGACCGCCGAGCAGACCGCGGGTTTCCTGGAGCTGATCGCGCTCACCGTCCCGCCCGGCACCCCGGAGCAGGTCGACCTGGTGCAGCGGATCGACCTGCGTGACGAGGTGCCGACGCTGACCGTGCCGACCCTGGTGATCGGCGCGAAGCACGACCGGCTGATCGCGCCCGGCACCACGCGCGGGCTGGCCGACCTGATCCCCGGCGCGCGGTGGGCGGAGCTGGACAGCGGCCACTCGCCCGCGGTGGAGGCCCCCGCCGAGTGGGGACGGCTGATCGAGGAGTTCCTGGACTCCCTCCCCGCCCGCGTCTGAGCGCTGCGCCGTGCACCCCGAACCACCCGTCCACAACACCTTCGACGGCACCGCCACGTTCGTGCTGCAGGCCAGGGACGTGCACGGCGACGTGCACGTCCACCTGCCGCCCGCGGCCGAGCCGGTCGACCTCGCCGCCGCGGAGCTGGCCGCGCTGGTGCTGGCCCAGTGGCGCGACGAGTCCGCCGCCCGCGACGTGTTCGACCCCGCGCCGCTGCCGGTGGTGTGGCGGGCGGGCCCCGAGCACGCCGACCACCGGGAGAACATCGGTGGCGCGGTGCCCGAGGGCGACGACCTGGCACGGCTGGCCGAGGCGTTCCGCGCGCTGCCGCGCGGCAGGCTGGTGGTGCTCGGCGAGCCGGGCTCGGGCAAGACCACGTTCGCGATGCTGATGGTGCAGCAGCTGCTGGTCGACCTGCGGGTGAAGCAGACCGTGCCGGTGCTGCTGTCGATCGCGTCCTGGGACCCGGTCCGCGAGAAGCCCGCCGAGTGGCTGCTGCGCCGGATCACCGAGGAGTACCCGGGTCTGCACGTCACGCACGGCCGGGCCGCGGTCGAGCGGCTGGTGCGCGACCGGCGGGTGCTGCCGGTGCTGGACGGGCTGGACGAGCTCCCCGCGCCGGTGCGCGGCCGGGCGCTGGCGGCGTTGCACAAGGGGTTCGGCGAGGTGATCGTCACCTCCCGCGCCGCCGAGTACGCGGCGGCCGTGGCCGACGGCCAGGTGCTGCGGTCGGCGGCCGTGCTGCGCGCCGCGCCGCTCACCCCGTCCGCCGTGGTCGCGCACCTGCGCACCGCCGTCACGCCGGCCCGATTACCTGCCTGGCGCCCGGTGCTCGAGAAGATCGAGGCCGAGCCGGAGGGCGACCTGGCCGCCGCGCTGTCGACCCCGCTGATGGTGTGGCTGGCGCGCCGCGTCCACCGCTCCCCCGCCGCCGATCCCGCCGGGCTGACCCGCCTGCCCGACCGCGCGGCCGTGGAGGAGCACCTGCTGGACGGGCTGATCCCGGCCGCGTTCGACGACGAGGACCGCGGCCGGTGGGACGTCGAGCAGGCCACCCGGTACCTGCGGTTCCTGGCCGACCACCTGACGGCACGCGGTGAGCAGGACATCGCCTGGTGGCGGCTGAGCCGGGCGCGACCGGCCCGGGTCGCGTTCCTGGCGCTGGCCTCGCTGGTCACCGGCGTGGTGCTGGCGGCCCTGGTCGTCGCCGACCTCAACTTCGCCCGCCTCGACGAGCTCGACTGGCTCCCGATGGCGCTCAGCTTCCCGATGGGTGTGGCCGTCTGGGTGTTCGTGGAGTTCACCGCGGGCGGGATGGCGGCCGACGGTCGGGCGCCCACCGGCAGGCCGGGCCCGACGGCGTGGCGCAGGCGGATCCGGGCGCTGGTCCAGGAAGCGCGGCACCGGCCACGCCAAGCCGCGCTCGCCGTGACCGGCTGGGTCGGCGGCACGGCGGTGGTCGGCGTGCCGCTGGCGTCCGTGGGCGACAACTTCGGGTGGTTCCTGGTGCCCCTGGCCCTGCTGCTCGGGCTGGGCAAGTCGGTCCTGATGTCACCGGTCGACGCGGACCGCGCCGTCGACCCGGACGCCCTGCTTCGCGGCGACCGCAAGGCGGTGCTCGCGGCGCTGGTGCTCATCGCCCCGCAGGTCGGCTCGCTGATGTACCTGCCGACGCTGCACGAGGGCAAACCGGTCGTGGTGCAACTGCTGCTGGGCGCGGTGTACATGGTCGGCTCGTGGGCCGGCTGCGGCGCGGTCATGCTGCTGGTCAGCGCGTCCGGGCGGTGGGTGCTCACCAGGGTGGGCCTGGCGCTGACCGGCCGGCTGCCGTGGGCCGCCCTGGCGTTCCTGCGCGAGGCGCACCGGGCGGGCGTGCTGCGCCGGGTCGGCGGCGTCTACCAGTTCCGGCACGTCCGGCTGCGCGACCGGCTGGCCACGGCGGCGCCCGCGCCGGAACGGGTGCCGACCACCGTGCCGGTCCGGGGCAGCGAGGTGCTGTTCCGGCAGGCGAACACGGTTTCGAGGCCCCGGGCGGCGCTGTCGATCGGGGGCGGGCTGGCGTCCGCGGTGTTCGCGGCGTCCGGCAACCTGCCCCGGATGTTCGTCCCCGGCTGGGTGCCGGTGGCCCTCGTCGGCGTGAGCATCGCGGTGCTGCACTGGCAGGTGCGCGGCGTGCCGTGGCGGCCCAACCGGCTGCGGGTGGAGCCGACCCGGCTGGTCGTGTCGCGGTTCGGCTCCACCCGCGAGTTCACCGCCCGCGAGGTGGGCGGGCTGGAGATCCGGTGCAGCGAGGGCACCTACGGCCTGTACCTGCGCGGGAAGTCCAAGAGCCGCCCGCTCGACACCCGCGGCCAGTTCGTGGTGTGGACGGCGGACGACGACGGCTGGCTGCCGGTGTGGCCGCTCGGAGCCACCGCCGAACAACACCCCGACCTGGACCGGGCGCTGGCGCGGTTCGCGCGGTCGGCCGGTTTGCGGGTCTCCCGGCCGGGCTAACCAGGCCGCATGACCAACACGCTCGTCCTCGACGTGGACGGCACGCTGGTGGACACCAACTACCACCACGCGGTGGCCTGGTTCCGCGCGTTCCGCCGCTTCGACCTCACCGTGCCGACCTGGCGCCTGCACCGGGCCATCGGGATGGGCGGTGACAAGCTCGTCGCCGCCGTGGCGGGCGAGCACGTGGAACGGGAGCACGGTGACGAGGTGCGCAAGGCCTGGGAGGTGGCGTTCGAGCCGATGCTGGCCGAGGTCAGGCCGCTGGAGGGCGCGCACCGCCTCATCTCCTCGGCGCTGGAGCAGGACTTCGCGGTGGTGCTGGCCAGCTCCGGCAAGCGCCACCACGTCGACCACTACCTGAAGCTGATCGACGCGTCCGGCATCACCTCGACCTCGTCGGACGACGTCGCCGAGAGCAAGCCCGCGCCGGACCTGGTCGAGGTGGCGTTGCGGCGGGTGGACCGGGGCGGCCGGGCCGTGGTCATCGGCGACTCGGTGTGGGACTGCGAGGCCGCCGCACGGGCCGGGCTGCCCGCGGTGTGCCTTCGCACGGGTGGTTTCGGCGAAGCCGAGTTGCGCGACGCCGGCGCGTCGGCAGTCTACGAGGAACTCGACGAGTTGCGGGCGGACCTCACCGACCTGCCGATGGCGTAGGAGGAATCGTGCGGATCGGCTACACGCTGATGACCGAGCAGGCCGGGCCACGGGAGCTGGTCGAGCACGCGGGCCTCGCCGAGCAGGCGGGGTTCGACTTCGAGGTGATGAGCGACCACTACTCGCCCTGGCTGGACGAGCAGGGGCACGCGCCGTACGCGTGGAGCGTGCTCGGCGCGGTCACGCAGGCCACCGAGCGGGTCGAGCTGATGACGTACGTGACCTGCCCGACCGTGCGCTACCACCCGGCGGTGGTGGCGCAGAAGGCGGCGACCGTGCAGCTGCTGTCTGGCAACCGGTTCACGCTGGGCATCGGCGCGGGCGAGAACCTGAACGAGCACGTCGTCGGCCGCGGGTGGCCGCCGGTGAACGTGCGGCACGAGCTGCTGCGGGAGGCCGTGGAGATCATCTCGCAGCTGTTCGAGGGCGGGTACGTGAACTACTCGGGCCAGCACTTCCGGGTCGACTCGGCGAAGCTGTGGGACCTGCCCGAGCAGCGCGTGCCGATCGCGGTGGCGGTGTCCGGCGGGCAGTCGGTGCGCACGTTCGCGCCGCTGGCGGACGCGATGGTGGCGACCGAGCCGGACGCGTCGCTGAGCCAGGAGTGGGACGTCTTCCAGGGCAAGCGGTCGCGCAAGATCGGTCAGCTGCCGATCTGCTGGGACCCCGACCGCGACGCGGCGGTCGAGCGGGCGCACGAGCAGTTCCGGTGGTTCGCGGGCGGCTGGAAGGTCAACTCGGAGCTGCCCGGCACGTCCGGTTTCGCCGGCGCGACGCAGTTCGTGCGACCGGAGGACGTGGCCGCGCGGATCCCGTGCGGCCCGGACGTCGGCCCGGTGGTGGAGGCGGTGGCGAAGTTCCGCGACGCGGGCTTCACCGACCTGGCGCTGGTCCAGATCGGCGGCGACCACCAGCCGGAGTTCCTGGACTTCGCCAAGGGCGAGCTCCTCCCGGCCCTCCGCTGACCAAACCGCACCCACCCGACCGCACCCACCGGCAGCGCTCACCGGCAACCGATCGGGCCGCCGGGTCGGGTCAGCCCCGGCCCGACGAGGCGCCGCGGTCCCTCGACGGCGGCCCGGTCACCACCGTGGGCGGTCCCGGGGTCGGCACGATCACGACCGGCGCGTTCGACGGCACGACCGGCGTCTCCCGTTCGGCCTTGGTGGTGGTCGTGGTGGTCGTGGTGGCGGCAGCGGGCGTCGTTTCCGTCACCGTGTTGCCGCCGCCGGCGGCGTCGTCCCCGGTGTTCCCGGCCGGCAGCTCCCGCACCGGCGCGTCCTGCAGCACCGTCACCGTGGAGGGGTTGCCCGGCACCACCGCGCCGGTCTCCGTCCCCTGCTCGGCGATCGGGTCGGCCGCGGTGCTCGTCACCGGCCTGCCGCCGCGCCCACCGGGCCCGGAGTCGAACGGGTCGCTCATCGCCAGGAAGCCGATCACGGTCAGCACCGCCGCCGCGGCGGCCGCGCCCAGCAGCAGCGGCCGGTTGTCGGACTTCGGCTCGGGCTCGTCCGCCTGGGGCCGGTCCACCACCGCCACCTCGACCAGCGGCGACAGGCCGGCGCTCGCCCGCTGCGCAGCGTCGAGCAGGCGCTCGCACTCCGCCGCCGACGGCCGCTTGGCCGGGTCGGACGCCGTCATCGCGGTCAGCACGTCGACCCACGGGTCGGGCAGGTTGGCCGGGATGCGCGGCTCCCGGTGCAGCCGCGACAGCGCCGCCTCCGTGTCGCCGCCCGGGTACTCCGGCCGCCCGGTCAGGCACTCCAGCAGGACCAGGCCCAGCGCGTAGACGTCGGCGGCCGGCAGCACGTCGCCCCCGCGCACCTGCTCGGGCGCGAGGTAGCCTGCGGTGCCGACCAGGATCCCGGACCTGGTCACGCGGGTGACCTGCGCCTGCAACGCCAAGCCGAAGTCGGCCAGGTACGCCCGCCGCCCGGTCGCGTCGAGCAGGATGTTCGACGGCTTCACGTCCCGGTGCACCACGTCGTTGGCGTGCACGTGGGCCAGCACGCCGGCGATCTGCGACCCGATCGCGGCCACCACCTCGGGCGACATCGCCCCGCGCATGCGCCGGCGCAGCGTGCCGCCGTCGACCGGCTGCATCACGAAGTAGGGCCGCCCGCGGAAGCTGCCGGTGCCGTACACCTCGACCAGGCCGGGGAACTGCAGCTCGCCGAGCACCTGCGCCTCGCGGTCGAGCCGGATCCGGTCCTCGCCGGAGGCCTGGCCCAGGAAGAACTTGATCGCGACCTTCCGGTCGAGACGGGTGTCCACCGCCCGGTACACCTCGGCCATGCCGCCCGACCCGTACAGGCTGCCGAGGGCGTACCTGCCGTCGACCACCTCACCGGTCAGGTCACCGTCCCACATCCGGTTGAACCTCCGCTGTGTCGACGACGTCGGCCCGGACGCCGGAAGCTACCTGGCCGCGGGCACGGTCAGCCACCCGGTTTGCCGTTCCGCGTCCACCTACCCGTAGCACCGCCGTCACAAACCACCGATTTCTTCGGGATGCCGAAGCCGTGTCGGACCCCTGGCCCGGGGTACCTCCGCGACATGACCGAACGCGAGCGCGAACCCACGATCGACGAGTTCATCGACGACCCCGCCGCGAAGGTGGACGCCCTCGGCGAGGTGGACGAGGTCAGGCCCGCGCAAGACGGGAACGACCCGGATGAAGAGTACGAGCACGGACCGGTGGACGGCGCCGAGCCGACCGACTGAGCGCCGAAGACCACCCGGTTGAGTGACCTCCGGCGCACGGTCGAGCGAAATCCCTCACCCGTTACGGCACGGCGGTCGTGCAGGTCGCCGTTGAGGGGGTCGTAGTGGTGGTAGAGGGCAGGGTGGTCACCGGCGGACCGGCCGAGGCGGGCCGGGTGCCGCTGCAGTAGTGCGACTCCACCCGACCGTCGGACGCGTCGCCGTGCGCGAACACGACGTACTCGGTGCCCGGGTAGAGCCTGATGCCGCACATCGCGCCGCTGGCGGGCGTGATGATGTCGACCTGCGACGGCACGTCGGCCTTGTAGACCCGGCCGACGTCGACGGTGTACCGGTACTTGTCGTCGTAGGTCACGGACGGGTCGCCTGCCTCCAGCGCCTCGCTCAGCACGAGCGCGTCGAAGACGTAGGTGGCCTGGTAGAAGCGCTGCCCCTCGGTGCTGGGCAGGCAGCTGCACGCGCTGGCCGGACCGGTGAACACCGAGGTGAGCAGAGCGGCGGTGACGGTGACGACGCCGGCCGCGTGGGCCAGGAATCTCAAGCGCGGCACGGTTTCCCCCTGGTGGTCGAAGGAGAGCGCCCCGCGGCGCGATCTCCGGCGGGTGGACGGCGGGTGGTCACGGCGTGGCCGTCGTGCAGGTCGTCGTGGGCGGCGAGGTGCCGGACCACGGCGAGGTGGTGGTCGGCGGCCCGGCCGCGGCCGACCTGGTGCCGCTGCAGTACTCGGTCTCCACCCGGCGGTCGGACACGTCGCCCTTCGCGAACACGACGTACGCCGCATCGACGGTGAGCCGGATGCCGCAGGAGTGGTTCCGCGGCGACAGCACGTAGACCCGGTGCGGGACCTCACCCTTGTACTCGGTGTCGACCTCGACCGTGTACCGGTAGAAGTGCTCCTCCGCCTTCTCGTGGACCACCGTTCCGGAGAACACGTAGACGGCTTGCTGGTAGCGCAGGGCCTCGTTGGCCGGCATGCAGACGCAAGCGCCGGCGGGGTTGACGAACACGGCGGTGAGCAAGGCCGCGGTGACGGTGACGACCGCCGCCGCGTGGGCGAGTAATCGGAAGCGCGCCAAGGGATCCCCCTCGTGGACAAGGAGTGGACGGTGGCGGTGTCCGCCCAGCGTACGGTCAGGCGTGCAGGGCCAGCCACAGTTCGGCGCGCACGCCCGCGGATTCCAGCGAACGGCCGAGCAGCGCCTCCACCCGCTTGAGCCGGTTGCGCACGGTGTGCCGGTGCACGCCCAGCCGGGCGGCGGCCGGGTCGGCTTGGCCGTGGCACGCGAGCCACACCCGCAGCGTCTCGCGCAGCACGTCGTCCAGTGGAGCGAGCAGGGCGGCGGCGAACTCCGCCGCGTCCGGCGCGAGCAGGCCGGACCCGGCGACCTCCTCGAACGCGTCCACGCCCGCCTCCAACGCGCGCAACGCCTCCCGGTAGCCGCGCGCGACGCCGTTCACGTCCACCGGGCTGGACGCGGCGGCGGGCACGTCCACCTCGCGGGCCAGCACCACGACCCGGCCGTCCACCTCCGCCCAGAACCCCGCCGGCTCCGCCCGCTCGCGCAGCACGAACACCCGGAACGGCCCGTCCGGCACCCCGTCCACCGGCACGCCCGCCAGCACCAGCCGGAACCGCGCCTCCCGCAGCTCCCGCCGCACCGCGTCGACCTCGTCCGACCGGGCCAGGGCCACCGTCAGCAGGGACGCGGCGGTGTTGACCACGCCCGCGTCCAGCGGCGCGCCGGCCGCCACGGCCAGGTAGCCGCGCCGCCCCAGCACCTGCATGGCGACGTGCCGCCCGTCCGACTGCCACGCCGCGCCGGCCGGCCCGCCCGCCGCCGCGAGCCGCCGCAGGTGCCCGGCGAGGTCGGGCAGCGAGCCGACGACGTGCACCGGCGTGCCGTGCGGGTCGAGCAACGCCGCCGCGCCGTCGATGAGCCGGGCCAACCTCCGTACCACGCCCGTCGGCCCGTCGGCGACCGCGGCACGGGCCAGCGCCCGCTGCGCCGCGCCGGTGCGCGCCAGCGCCGCGTACTCGTCCGCCGCGACGGCCCGCGACACCGCCTTGGTGATCGCGATGAACGGCGTGGCCATCGGCACCTCCAGCAGGGCCAGCCCGGCGTCCCGCGCGGCCCGGACCAGGTCCGGCGGCACGTGGTCGTGGCTCAGCCCGGTGCCGAACCCGAGCCCCACGACGCCGGCCGCCACCAGCCGCCGCACGTACCCGTCGGGCGGCCCGAGCGCGATGCCGGTGGTCAGCAGCAGCTCACCGCCCTCCAGGAACGGCGTCGGGTCGGCCAGCTCGGTGCTGTGCACCCACGCCACGACCCGGTCCAGCCCCGCGTCCACGTGCACCGTCAACCCGACCTCGCGGGCCAACTGCCCGACCGTCAACGACATGGACACTGTGTACAGGCCACCGCCACCCCATCGCCACTGTGGATACTGTCGCCCGCCCCCGCGCCGGTCGATGCTGTACCCATGGCCCGACCGCGCGCGGAGATCACCGGACCCCGGTCACGCGGGCCGGCCGAACGCCGCCGGTCGCACCGCGTGCCGCCGGTCGCCGACCAGGTCCCGACCGGCTCCTGCCGCCCGGCCGGCGTCGTCCCGGACCTGGTGGCGGAGGGCCCCGCGGGCGAGCCGGTCGCCTACACCTCCTCGGCCGCCACCGACACCACGCGCGCGCCGGACCTCGACGCCGCTCGACGCACCGAGTCCACCGCCCTTCCCCACGCCCTGGCCGACGTGCGTGACGCGGTGCCCGCCGTCGAGCCGACCTCCCCCGAGGTCGCCGCCGGAGTCGTCGTACCGACGTACCCGTACCCGTGGGAACGTGATCTGCCTGCTGCCACCGCCCGTCATCCCCGACGGGCGGCCGAAGGCCTGGACGTGCTTGAAGGAGCCCTGCAGTGACGACGACGCCGTACTGGGTCGCGGGCGAGCCCGCGACGAGCGAGGACCTGGTCGAGATCCGCACACCGCACGACGGCGCGCTCGCCGGCGTGACGTCCAACGCGACCGCCGAGGACGTGGAGCGGGCCGTCGCCTCCGCGCACGCCGTGGCCGGCGACTTCGCCGACCTGCCCGCGCACGCCAGGGCTGCGGCGCTGGACCACGTGTCACGCCGGCTCGCCGAGCGCGCGGACGAGGTGGCCGCGCTGATCACCGCCGAGTCGGGCAAGCCGGTGAAGTGGTCGCGGATCGAGGTCGCCCGCGCGGTGTCGACGTTCCGCTGGGCCGCCGAGGAGGCGCGCCGCTTCTCCGGCGAGCTCCAGCGGCTGGACACCGACCCGGCGGCGAACGGCAGGCTGGCGCTGGTGCGGCGGGCGCCGCGCGGTCCCGTGCTGGGCATCGCGCCGTTCAACTTCCCGCTGAACCTGGTGGCGCACAAGGTCGCGCCCGCGTTGGCGGTGGGCGCGCCGATCGTGGTCAAGCCCGCGCCGTCGACACCGCTGGTGGCGCTGCTGCTGGGCGAACTGCTGGCCGAGACCGACCTGCCCGCCGGTTCGTGGTCGGTGCTGCCGGTGCCCAACGAGGTGGCGGGCGCGCTGGCCGAGGACCCCCGGCTGCCGGTGGTGTCGTTCACCGGTTCCGGCCCGGTCGGCTACTCCATTTTGGACCGGGTGCCGCGCAAGCACGTCGTGCTGGAGCTGGGCGGCAACGCGGCGGCCGTCGTCTGTCCGGATTGGACGGACCTCGACCGGGCGGCGCAGAGGATCGCCACGTTCTCGATGTACCAGGGCGGGCAGTCGTGCATCTCGGTGCAACGCGTGTACGCGCACGAGGACGTGTACCCGGCGTTGGCCGAAGCCGTGGTGTCGCACGTGCGCAAGCTCGGCACCGGCGACCCGACCGACCCGGCCACCGACGTCGGCCCGCTGATCAACGAGGCCGCCGCGCGGCGGGTCGAGGCGTGGGTGGACGAGGCCGTCGCGGCGGGTGCGCGCGTGCTGGCCGGCGGGCGGCGGTCGGGCGCGACCTACGAGCCGACCGTGCTGGCCGACGTGCCGCCGGGGTGCAAGGTCGTGGACGAGGAGGTGTTCGGGCCGGTGGTGGTGCTGGACTCCGTGCCGTCCGTCGACGAGGCCTTCAACCGGGTGAACGCCTCCCGGTTCGGGTTGCAGGCGGGCCTGTTCACGCACGACGTCCGGGTGGCTTTCCGCGCCGCCAAGCGACTGGCCGTCGGCGGGGTGATCGTGGGCGACGTCCCGAGCTTCCGCGCCGATCAGATGCCGTACGGCGGTATCAAGGAGTCGGGAACGGGCCGCGAGGGGGTGCACGCGGCCATGGAGGACCTGACCGAACAACGGGTCCTCGTCCTCACCGACCTGGAGTTGTAACGCTTGACACCAACCCACGCCGTCATCGCCGGCTACGACGAACGGCCCCGGCGGCGGCCGGTGCGATCGGGTCGGGCCGCGGCCGGGTGGGAGAGGCGTGGGGGTGAAACGAGGTGCGGTGGCGCGTGCGCCGGTACGGTCGCCGATCGTGGACAGGGTGCGGGTCGGGTCGAAGGCGGAGTTGGGTGGTGCCGGGTTGCCCGTCGGCCGGCCGGTGCTGGTGCTGGTCGGTGGCGCCGCCGGGATGGAGCGGGACGGGCTGGAGGCGTTGGGGGTGGTGCTGCGCGGGTTGGTGCCGCTGCTCGACGCGTGCGGCGCGGTGGTGGTGGACGGCGGCACGGACGTCGGCGTCATGCGGGCGGTCGGTCGGGCGCGTGCGGCGGCGGGTGGGCGGTTCCCGCTGATCGGGGTGGCCGCCGAGGTGGCGGTGGACCTGGACGCGTTCGAGCCGAACCACACCCACCTGGTGCTGGTGCCCGGTGGCGCGTGGGGTGACGAGTCGCCGTGGCTGGCCGAGGTGGCGGACGTGGTCGCCGGACCGGAACCGTCGCTGACCGTGCTGGTCAACGGCGGGCCGATCACGTTCGACGACGCCGAGCACAGCCTGGGCCGCAACCGGCCGCTGGTCGTGCTGCGCGGCAGCGGTCGGACCGCGGACGCCATCGCCGAGGGCGCGGACGAGCGGTCCACCGCGATCGCCACCTCGCCGTTGACCACCGTGCTCGGCCCCGACGAGCTGCGCGCGCACGTCGAACGGGTCTTCCGACCGGAGGGGGAGCGATGACGGCGAAGGGCTTGGGCCACGACGACCTGCCCGGCTTGTTCGAGGCGGCGGACAGCGCGTCGCTGGACGGCCAGCACCGCTACGTCCGCGGGGTCCGGCTGCGGCTGCTGCTCGCCGTGGCCGCCGCCGCGACCGGCGCGGTGCCGTTCGTCCTCGGTCGGGTCGACGTGGCCGCGATCGGCACCGCGATCGCGTTGGCCGCGGTGTCGGTCACCGAGCTGAACCTGAAGGCCGCCCGCCCCGAGGACCGCTGGTACGACGGCCGGGCGCTGGCCGAGTCGGCGAAGAGCCTGGCGTGGAAGTTCAGCGTCGGCGGCCTGCCGTTCGACAAGGCGGGCGGCGAGGCGGGCAGCGAGGCCGAGACCGAGCGCCGGTTCATCCAGCAGATGCACAAGCTGCTGGAGGACGCGCCGACGACGAGCATCCGGCCGTCGCAGCGGCCCGTCGTCACCGAGGGGATGAGGGCGCTGCGGGCGGCGCCGTTCGCCGAGCGCAAGGTCGCCTACCTGGAGGCGCGCGTCGCCGACCAGCAGCGCTGGTACACGGCCAAGGCGGCGCGCAACGAGCGGCTGGCCGGGTGGTGGCGGGCCGGGTTGCTGTCGATCGAGGTGATCGGCATCTGCGCGGCGCTGGGCAAGGCGGTCGGCGCGGTGCGGTTCGACCTGGCGGGCGTGGTGGCGGCGGTGATCGCGGCGGGCACGGCGTGGATCAGCCTGCGCCAGCTGTCCACGCTGGCCCGCGCCTACACGTTCGCCGCCAACGAGCTCGCGATCGTGCGCAGCCGGTTGGAGCTGGTGGAGGACGAGCCGTCGTGGGCCAGCGAGGTGGCCGACGCGGAGGAAGCGGTGAGCCGGGAGCACACGATGTGGCGGGCTTCCCGGACCCGACCGTCCAGCTGACGGCGGCCAGGGCGGTTCCACGCCGGCACGATCACCGAGGCGGTCCCCGCCCTGGACCGCCCAGGCCCTTCGCCAGGAGAGCCCCTACCGCCCCGGCCTCACTTCAGGTGCCGGGCGAAGAACCGGTTCCCGTCGTCCCCCTCGAACCCGGGCACGCCGGTGTGCCCGCCCATGTTGGCGTGCAGCGTCTTCTCCGCGGAGCCGAAGGCGTCGAACAGGTCCAGGGCCTGCTGCCGGTCGTTGCCCTCGTCGTCCCACTGGAGCAGGACCTGCAGCGGGATGGAGATCTGCCGGGCCTCCTCGAACACCTTGCGGGGCACGTAACTCCCGGCGAACAGCAGCGCGGCCGCGAGGCGCGGCTCGACCACCGCCAGCCGGACGCCGATGGAGATCACCCCTCCCGAGTACCCGACCGGGCCGCCGATCCCGGGCAGCGGCAGGAGGGCGTCCAGCGCGGCCCGCCACTCCGGGACCGCCTGGTCGACCAGCGGGAGGACGAGCCGGTCGACGATCCCGTCGTCGACCGGCGTACCGGCCTCCAGCGCCCGGCGCAGGTCGGCGCGCGCTTCTTCGACGGCGGCGAAACGGGGCCGGTCACCGCCTCCGGGCAGCTCGATGGTGGCCGTGGCGAAGCCCTCCGCCGCGGCGTGCCGGGCCCGGGACACCAGTCGCGGGTACATCCGGGCCAGCCCGCCCGGGTGGCCGAGCAGGATCAACGGGGACGGTGCGGAGGCGGATCCGGGCGTCCACAGGATGCCGGGGATCCCGCCGAGGGTGAACTCGCGCTCGAGGACGCCGTCGTCGAAGCGCTGTTCGGACGTGAACCGCATGGTCGTGCCTTTCGGGAGTGCTCGCGGAACGGCGCTCCCGGACGACCTACCGCCCGACCGTGACCCCGGAGGGGAGCACCCATGTCGACTCGTTCACGGGTACCACCTCCTCGGTCTCTCGCACGGCCGCCGGCACGGTAGCAGTGGTCGCCGTGGCCCGCCAACGGGTTTAGTCGGGCACGTCCAGGCGCCCCGGCGGCTGCTTGTCCGGCGGGTTCAGGAGCCGCTCGGCGTGGCTGTAGCCGATCCGCGGGCCCGACGCCGGCCGCGCGGGCCGGTTCGGTGGTTGGTAGTAGTAACCGAGGCCGTGCGCGGTGACGATCGCGGTGGGGTCGAGGCCCGCGGCCGCGAGCTTCGAGCGCAGCATGGCCATCACGACCGCCAGGTTGCGCTTCAGGGGGACGGTCGCCCAGGAATCCCCCCACACGTGCGCGACGATCGCGTCGATCGACTGCACCGAGCCCGCCGACCGGACCAGGATCTCGAGCAGTCGGAGCTCGCGGGGCGAGCACGTCGCCTCGACGCCGCCGACGCGAACCTCCGGCAGCCTGAAGTCCACGCGGAGGACCCCGTCGTCGTAGACCTTCTCGGCCGGGGCGGCCCGCTGTCGCATGGCCCGGCGCATGCGGGCCACGAGCTCACCCAAGTCGTAGGGCTTGACGAGGTAGTCGTCGGCGCCGGTGTCGAGACCGAGGGCGATGTCGTCGACGTCGCCCCGTGCGGTCACGACGATCACCGGGATGTCGCTCGCGGCGCGGAGCTTGCGCAGCAACGTGATGCCGTCCATGTCGGGCAGGCCCAGGTCGAGCAGCACCACGTCGGGGCGCTGCGTGATCGCCTCGCGCAGCCCCGTCCGGCCGTCGCGGGCCGGCACGACCTCGTACCCCCTGCGTTGCAGGGCCCCGATCAGCGCCTCGGACACGCGGTCGTCGTCCTCGATGAGCAGCACCTTCCCCCGACCGGAGGGGTGGGGAGCGGTCCGCGCCGGTTCGGGGTTCGCGTCGGCGATGGGCCGGGTCTCCACCGCCGTCACGGAAGCGCCCTGGCCGACCAGGAAGGCCAGCGCGAGTTCCCGGCACGCGGGGCAGACCTTCAGCTGCCGCCCGTCCACCGCGAGCAGGAACGCCGCGGCCCGCTCGCACCGGTGCCCGGCGACCTCGACGTCGCACTGCCGGGCCAGGCGTGCGGTGGCTCGTTCGGTCTCGTGCTTGCGGGCGCGGTGGGCGCGCGAGCGGCACCGGTCCGAGCAGAACTTGCGCGGGCGGCCGGTCTCGGTCGAGGAGGACAGGGGCCCGCCGCAGACTTGGCAGGTCGGTGTCGTCACCGAGGAGTCCCCCTCCCGATTCGCCGGAACGAAACGACTTTCGTGTCGCCCTCACGGTAGTGACGCGAAGGCACGTCTTGGCTTGCGCCGATCGGTGCTGTTCCCTGTGAGGGAGGAGGTCCGGCCGCCTCGCGACGGCCGGACCCCGGGTTTCACGATCGCTCGTGCCTGCCAGCGTCGACGATCGCGTCACCCACCACGAGGAGCGCCCTCGCCGTGATGGCGAGGGCCGCTTCTCCCTTCAGCGGCGCCACGACGCCCTCCAGGACCAAGAGGGCGACGCGCACCACCTTCCAGATCCTCGGCGCCCGGTTGCGACGCCACCGCGCGACCCGGCGAAGCGCGGTGCGGACCCGAGCGGTGCGCACCAGCGGTTTCGACCGAGCCGTCCGCCTCGAAGGAACGACCACCTCGACGACCTCCTCTCGACAGCGGACGCGACCATCGCGGGCTGTCGCGACGAGCCCCGCGGCAGCGCTGCTGCGGGAGGAGACCGGCGGAGAGCGGCCACTCCCCCGTCACCGGAGGTGTGGTGGATCAACCGTCGCGCGCCCCGACCGGAGCGCGCAAGATCGCGAAACCAACATCACGAGCCGTCCCGCCGCGCCGGAGTCGCCGCGGGGGCCGAACGCGACTGCCAGGTGCGAGACTGGGCGCGGACGTGACGACTCGAGGGAGCGTCCTGGGCAAGAACTTCATCACCAAGTACGGGCACCAAGCAGGGGATCATCGTGCTCGGCCGGGTGGCCCCGTTCGGCATCGGCGCGGTGATCGGCGGCGGTGCCAACGCCGCCCTCGCAGCCCTGGCCGTCCGAGCCGCCCGGCGCGCGTTCGGCCCGGCGCCGGAGTCGTGGCCGGAGCCCGAGCCGGAGTCGCACCCGGGATCGACGCGAACCGGCTGAGCCCCGGACCGGCAGGCCGCCACCACGATCAGGTGCCACCCGAGGCCGCGGCCAACGCAAGTGGACTGCGACCGCGTCACCCGCCAGGCACCATGGCCGCATGTCGGATCTTCACTGGGACGAGGTCTGGAGCTTCTTCGATCCCGACCTGATGGGGTCGCTTCCCGACGTGTTCGTCCTGGATGCGTCGGTGGAGGACTGGCAAGCGGTGTTCGACCTGGTCCAGGCGCGTGGTTGGCGGTGGGAGTTCGTCCAGGGCGGCACAGCGCTGCCGCTGCCCCCGGCCGCCGAGGCACTCTCCCGCCCGGCCGGTGCGGAAGTGGTGGAACTGAAGGTCTGGCCGGTTCCGGGGGTGCTCGCGATCTTCCGCCCCACATCGGTGAGCTGCGCCTTGCGGCCGAGCCGCTGTGCCGTGGTGCGCTCTCGACCTCACGCGAACCGGATCCGCAGTTCGTCTCTGCCGGTCGCGCTGTCGGTGGAGCTCGACCGGTCGAGCTCGTCGAGTTGCTGCTGGACGCGGTCGGCGTCGGCGGTGCGGCCCTGTTGCCGGTAGAGCTCCAGGGCCTCCTGCCAGGACGCGCGGGCTTGTTCGCGCAGGCCGACGGCGGTCTGGGGGTGGCCCAGGTTGTCGAGGTTGTGGGCGACCTCGGCGGTGTTGCCGAGCTCGCGGAAGAGCGGGATGGCCCGCTGGTAGTGGTCGATGGCCTCGTGGTGGTGGCCGGCGTGGTGCTCGATGTACCCCAAGGCGTCCTGGCTGTACGCCTCGCCCTCGGCGTTGTGGTGGCGCCGGTGCAGGTCGAGGGCGGTGCGGCAGTGCTCGCGAGCGGTGTCGTGGTCGCCCAGGCGGGCGGTGTACCACCCCACCGCGTTGAGCAGGAGGGCTTCGCGCAAGGACTCGCCGAGGTCCCGGTAGAGGGACAAGGCGCGGCAGGCGTGTTCCAAGGCTTCGCGAAGGTCTCCGCGTCGCTCTAGAGCGCGGGAGAGGACGTGGTGCGTGTGGGCCTGTTGGACGCGGTCGTCGTGGTGTTCGGCGAGGGTGAGTGCCCGGCGCAGGTGTGCGGCAGCGTGTTCGTGCCGATCGAGGTTGGCGTGGGCGAAGCCGAGCAGTCGGTGGGCGAGGATGCCCGCGGTGGGATCGGGCAGGTGGTCGGCGGCGTCGACGGCGGCCTGCCACGCGGTCAGGTCGTCATGGCGGTGCCCGCGCTGCCGGTAGAACTTGCTCGCGGCCCAGGCCAGGTGCCACACGGCACCGTGGTGGCCGAGGGAGGCGGCGGTTCGCTGGGCGGCCGACAGGTGTGGCCGGTGGGCGTCCAGCCAGGCCGTGGCCGCCGGGCGGTCCCGCAGCGGGCGGGGGTGGGAACCGGGTGCGGGCGGGTCGAGCCGGATCGGGAGGCGGTTGGTGTTCAGGAGCTGGGCGGCGGCGTGGGCGGTGTGCCGGTAGAAGTCCACGAGCCGTTCCAGGGCGGCCTGGCGCGCTCGCTCCGGTGATTCGTCACGGGCGGTGGAGGCCGCGTAGGCGCGGATCAGGTCGTGCATGGCGTAGCGGTCGCCGGGTGCGCGGGTGAGCAGGGACGCGTCGACGAGCGCGCGCAGCGCGGCGCGGGTGTCGCGGACGGGCAGTCCGGTCAGGGCCGCGGCGGCGGGCGGGTCGACGTCGGGGCCGAAGGCGGTGCCCAGCAGGCCGAAGGTGGTGCGCTGCCGTTCGGTGAGGTGGCGCAGGGACCAGGACAGGACGGCGGGGAGGCTGACCGCCGGGTCGTCGGAGTCCAGGGCGCCCGGACCCAGCTCGCGCAGCTCGGTGACGAGGTCGTCCAGCAGTTCGGGGTCGGTGCGGATGTGCGCGGCGACCAGGCCGAGCGCCAACGGGAACCCGCCGCACAGGCCGATCAGCTCGGTCACCGCCCGTTCGGCCGTGGCGCGGACGTCGCCGAGGGCGGCGTGGACCAGGGCGCGGGCCTCCGTCTCGGACAGCACGTCGAGCCGGACGGGACGGGCGCTGTGCCGGGTGAGCAGCGCGGGCAGCCGGTGCCGGCTCGTGACCAGGACGGTGCAGGCGCTCCCACCGGGCAGGAGGGGGACGACCTGCTCGGACGTGGCGGCGTTGTCCAGCAGGACGAGCAGGCGCTTGCCGGTGCTCCGGGTGCGGTAGAGCGCGGCGAGGGCGTCGAGGTCGCGCGGGTGGTGGTCGCGGTCCACACCCAGGGCGGTCAGGAAGTCCGCGAGGACGTCGGTCACCTGCTTGGGGTCACCGGGGCCGAAGCCGCCGAGGTCGACGTGCAGCTGCCCGTCGGGGAAGCGGTGCAGGTTTCGGTGGGCCCAGGTGAGGGCCAGCCAGGACTTGCCGATGCCGCCGGAGCCGCTGATCACGCAGGTCACGGCCGTCCCGAGGTCGGCGAGCGCGAGGTCGAGCTCGACCAGCTCGGCGGTGCGACCGGTGAACAGCGCGGGCGCGGCGGGGAGTTGGTGCGGTGTCTCCCGCGTCCCGCTGGTTCCCGCCGCTGTTCCGGACAGGGGCGGGCCGGACGGTGTGGGGCCGGGCAGGATTGGGCCGGGTAACGCAGGACCGGGTAAAGCGCCGGGTAACGCAGGACCGGGCAGCTCGGGGTCTGCGGCCAGGATCCGCAGGTGCAGACCCCGCAGCGGTGGTCCGGGGTCTGCACCCAACTCGGCGACCAGCCGCTCCCGCAGCAGCCGGTAGTGCTCCAAGGCGTCGGACGTGCGGCCCGCTTGGTGCAGGGCCAGCAGGTACTGGCCGGCGATCCGTTCGTCCAGCGGGTGTTCGGCGACGCGCGTGGTCAGCCCCGCCACCAAGTCGTCCCCGCGCCCGAGCCGCAGCAGCACGTCGGCCAGGTCGCACTCGGCGTCGAGGCGTTCCCGGTGCAGGCGGTCGCGTTCACCCTCGGACCAGTCGCCGACCAGACCGGTCATGGCGTCCCCGCGCCACAGCCCCAGGGCTTCCCCGAGCAGTTCCGCCGCCCGGCGGTCGTCCTCGGCGCGGGCGCGTGCGCGGAGGTCGCGGAAGCGGTGCAGGTCGACCGTCGACGGTGCGACCGCCAGGACGTAGCCGCCCGAGCGCCGCACGAGGGGCGCGGTGCTCGCGGCCAGCACCTGGCGCAACCTGGACACGTAGTTCACCAGCGTTTCGCGGGCCCGCAGCGGCGGCTGCTCGCCCCACACCCGGTGGATCAGCCGGTCGACCGAGACCACCTGGCCCGCGTCCACCGCCAGCGCCGCCAGCACGCACCGCTGTCGAGCCGGCCCGAGGTCGACCGGTTCGCCGTCCACGAGCGCGAACACCGCGCCAAGAAGGCGGAACTCCGCCATCCGCCGCTCCTCCCCCGTGCAACCGCTCGGCGGTGCATGGCTATCGCGCTGAGCAGCGCATTGTGGGGAATCACGGGCAATTCACCCGAACGGCCCCGCACGATCGCCGACGTGCCGTCCGGGCCGCGGGCGACACGTCAGAGGACGAGGAGAGGGGCACGATGAGGAAGACGAACATCCTGGCGCGGGGCCTGGCGGTGCTGTTCCTGTCGGTGGTCGCCGCGATCTCACTGGTCGCACCCGCGAGCGCCGCGCCGACCGCCGACGCGGTGGACGCGGGCGGCCCGGTCCCGGCCGCCGGTTCCACCGTCGCGCCGCTGCAGTTGATCAGCTACATCAGCAACGAGACCTCCATCTCGATCGGGGTGTCGAAGGACAACGTCGCCGGTTCCTACCAGGCGCTCCTGCCGGCTCACCGGCGCACGGACGGCAGTCCGCTCTACTGGAGCCGCGCCCTGTCCTTCTACGTCGGCGCCGGCGGCTACTGCGCGGACGCGTGGTTCTACGACGCGGGCGCCTGGCACCCGTACGTGACGGTCAAGGGCCCCTTGGAGTACTTCGTCCCCCAGACCGTCATCGGTGAAAGCGTCGCGCGGTGGGCGGTGCGGAACCACCGGCGCTGCTGACGCCGCCGCTCCGGGGGTGCGGGTGGTCTTCCCGGTGGACGCCGGGAAGACCACCCGCCGCGCGATCGGCGGCCGGCTCGACATGGGTGCCGCTGTCCGCCCTGACCGTGCGGACTGGCAGATCGTCTACCTGCGACCCGAAAGCCGGTCCCGAACCGCGGTTCGCCGAACGGGCGACCTCCCGGATGGCGGTCGGTCAGCACGTTCCTGACGACGCCACGCTGTGCGACTGGTTCCGGTTGGCGTGGACGCCCAGATCCGGGACTTGCTGTCCCGGTTGGATGACCCACCGCTGCTCTCCCTCACAGCCCGGGAGGATGTAGAGGCGGACGGTTCCGGACCTGCGGTTCCAGGCCGACACCGCCTCCTGCTTGACGCACACGCCACTACCGGTGCCGGTGCCCTTGAACTCCCAACAGGTGGGCTGGCTGGAACCGTACTCCGGGATGGATGTGGTGTGGTCCGACACCGCCGAGCCCGTGGCCCAGCCATAGGAGAGGTAGTACAGGCAGAACTCGCCTACCTCGCACACCCCGTTGCGGGTGGGTGCCGCGTTCGCGACACCTGCCGGCGGGACCACCATCAGGGCTCCCATCACGACGGCGACCAGCGCGCGGGCGAGTCTCTTCCCCTTGCCACCCATGTCTCGTTCTCCCCTCTGCGATCCGGGCCCCCTGGCCCGGGCGCTCGATCGTCGTGCACGACCGGCGGGCAGGGCGGTCGAACGGGCCGCTGTCACTCGTACGCCGCGCGGACAGGACACCCGCTGTCCTGTGCGGTTGTCCCAGCGAGCGTTGGCGCCGAGTTACGGCTGCGGTTCTGCCGGTTCTCGTTGTGCTGCTTCGGCGAGCTGGTCAGCCAACGTCTTGAGAGCGTGCCGCAGCTCGTCGGGTTGGTGGATGGTGAAGGGCCATTGGAGGGAGGCGAGCAGGTGAGCCATGCCGTCCAGTCGTTCCGCTCGGGCGCGCATGAGGACGCCGGTGGTGTTCGCGGTGAGGGTTGCCGCCGAGCGAGGCAGTCGGCGGGCGATGGCGTCGATGGGTCCGTGGATGGTCACCTCGACTTGCCAGTGGTAGGGCACTTGCGCCAGGGCCGAGGCCAGGTGGGCGGCGGCGTCGAAGCTGTCCGGGGCGGTGAAGTCGCGGGCTTGGGGGGCGACGGACGTGATGCGGTCGATGCGGAAGGTTCGCAGGGTGCCTCGGAGGTGGTCGTGGCCGACGAGGTACCAGCGGCCGCTGTGGAAGACCACGCCGTAGGGGTCGACTTCGCGTTCGGTGTGCTGCCGGCGCCACGACTGGTAGCTGATGCTGACCGCGGTGCTGGTGCGGGTGGCTTGGGCCAGGGCGAGCAGGATGCCGGTGCCCGGAGCCTGCCCGATCACGGCGTTGGCGGTGAACGCGACGGATTCGCGGATCGCGTTGAGCGGTTCGCGCAGTGTCTGCGGCAGTACCCGCTCGATCTTCGCCAGCGCGCCTGTGGTGGCCACTGTGGTGCCGATGCCGACGCGTTCCGCGGCGACCAGGCCCAGGACGACGGCCAGTGCCTCGTCGTTGGTGAGGACCAGGGGTGGCATCCGGTATCCGCGGGCCAGTCGGTAGCCGCCGTGGCGGCCGCGTTCTGCTTCCACCGGGATACCGAGGTCGCGGAGGTGCGCGGTGTACCGGCGCACTGTGCGGACATCGGTGCCGAGGCGGTCGGCCAGCTCGGCTCCGGTGAGTCGGACGTGGGACTGGAGGAGCTCCAGCAGCGTCAGCACGCGAGTGAGCGGATGCGACATGGATCACCGACCGTTTCAGGGCAGATTCTGTCCTGTATCGACCTTACGCTCCCGCGGACATCGCACTTCAGGGAGATCACATGGCTACTTTCGTATTGGTTCCCGGCGCCTGGCTCGGGGCGTGGGCTTGGGACGAGACTGCTCGCCTACTGCGGGAGCGCGGCCACACCGCGGTGGCGGTGACGCTGACGGGCCTGGCCGACCGGGCCGACCTGGGCGGTCCCCAGACGGATCTGGACACCCACATCCGCGACCTCACCGATCTTGTCGAAGGGCAGGACCTGCGCGACGTCACGCTGGTGGCCCACAGCTACGCGGCCGCCCCGGTCACCGGGGCCGCAGGACGTCTCGACGATCGGCTGGAGCGCGTGGTGTACGTCGACAGCGCCCCGTTCGCGGCGGGAATGTGCATGCTCGACCTCATGCCGCCGCAGGTCGCCGACCAGCTGCGCGAGCAGGTCACCGCCTTCGGGGACGGGTGGCGGCTGGCGATGCCGCCGATCGACGTTCTCGGCATGTCCAGCAGCCTCGACGGGCTCGACGAAGGCCGGCGGGAGCGCCTGCTCGGGTGCGCCACTCCTCAGCCGTTCGGCACCTTCACCCAGCGCCTCGCCGAGGCTGCCGACCCTGGTCCGGGAGTGGACCGCGTCCTGATCGCCTGCCACGACTTCAAGGCCCTGCTCGATGCCGGGATCCCGATGCTGGCCTTCCTGAACCAGCCGCCCTGGCGACGCTTCGACCTGCCCACAGGGCATTGGCCGATGCTCTCGGCACCCGCCGAACTCGCCGACGTCCTCGACTCGGCCGTCTCCTGACCCCACCGGATCCGGTACAGCCGCATGTTCGCCCGGACAGGACAACCCGCCCAGTCCGTGCGCGGTTGACGGTTGTCATCGGGCAATCACAGAGAGTATGGTCTAGACCTGCCGCCGCGTTTGGGTGAACGCTCCACCCAGCGCACTCGGGTTGGCGTTCGCCACAAGCGTTTCCGCCCATCCGATCAGAGGAGTCCACATGTCACTCCGCCGAAGGATCGCCGCGGTGGCGGCAGGCGTGCTCGCCGCGCCCCTCGTGACGGTCGCCCTGCCCTCGGCGCCCGCGTACGCGCACGGGTACGTGTCGTCACCGGCCAGCCGTCAGGCGCAGTGCGCCCGAGGCGTCGTCTCGTGCGGCGACATCAAGTGGGAGCCGCAGAGCGTCGAAGGCCCGAAGGGCCTGCGCAGCTGCAACGGCGGCGTCGCCCGGTTCGCCGAGCTGAACGACAACAGCAAGGGCTGGCAGGTCGCGAACACCGGCCGGACCGTCACCTTCACCTGGACCTTCACCGCACGGCACCGCACCGCGAACTACGAGTACTACGTCAGCGGCAGGCGGGTCGGCTTCGTCGACGGCGGCATGCAGCAGCCCCCGGCCACCGTGTCGCACACGGTGAACCTGGGCGCGTCCGGCCGTCAGACGGTGCTCGCCATCTGGAACATCGGCGACACCTCCAACGCGTTCTACGCCTGCATCGACGTGAACGCGAGCTAACGACCGCAGAAGTCCCGGCACGCGGGAGTCCTGCGTCCACGCACCCCGGGTTCGACGCCCGCCGACCCTGCGCCGAGCGTCGACTCCGGGGTGCGCCTGAACGCAGGACTCCCGGCTGTCAGACGGTGAAGCCGCCGTCGACGTGCAACTGCGCGCCCGTCACGTAACGCGCCTCCTCGGACGCGAGGAACGCCACCGCCGCCGCGATCTCCGACGGCTCCGCGTAACGCCCCACCGCCGTGAACCCGCGCACGACGTCGGAACCGGCGCCGTCCGCCGGGTTCGAGGCGGTGTCCGTCGCACCGGGGTGCACCAGGTTCACCGTGATCCCCCGCGGCCCCAACTCCCGCGCCAACGCCTTCGTCATCCCCACCAACGCCGCCTTCGACGCCGCGTACAGCGAGAACCCGGGGAACACCGCCCGCTCGGACACGTTGCTGCCGATGGCGATCACCCGACCGCCGTCGCCGAGGTGCGGCAGCGCCGCCTTGACCGCCACGAACGCCGCCCGCACGTTCACGTCGAACGTCCGGTCGAACTCGGCCACCCCCAGCTCCTCCACCGGCCCGACGATGAACTCGCCCGCGTTGTTCACCAGCACGTCCAACCGCCCCAGCACCGCGACGGTCTCCTCCACCGCCGCGACCACCGCGTCGGCGTCACCGCTGTCCGCCCGCACGGCCACTACCCGCCGCCCCAACTCCTTCACCCGGTCGACCACGTCACCCGGACTGGTCCGGTAGGTGATCGCGACGTCCGCGCCCAACTCCGCCAACCGCACCGCGGTCGCCGCGCCGATACCCCTGCTGCCGCCCGTGACCAGGGCGACCTTGCCTTCGAAGTTCATGCCACGATCGTGTCGCGCCGGCGCATTCCAGTCCGGCGGGAATCGGACGCCGCGCTGCACGCCCCGGCCGAGCCCGAATATCCGTTGCACGCGTCGCGCGCCCTCGCATAGGTTCGTGGCACACGAGGAAGGAGGTGGTCCGAAGTTGAATAGCTATAGGACTCGTCGTGAGGTGGCTGTCCGCTAGGACCGACCTTTCCCAGGTGGTCTGGGCGAATCCCAGGCAGCCACCCGGCCCCCGTGACCCCGAGCCCAGTCCAGCTCGGCCCGCACCTGGTGCGGGAAGCGGTCAGGGGGCCGTTTCACTTTCCCCGGCACGTCGGCACCGGCACTCAGCCCAGGTGGGCGCGCACGACCTTCAGGTCGGCGAGGAAGCCCCGGTACGCCTCGTCGCGGTCGGGGGCGCGGAGCACCGCCGACGGGTGCACGGTCGCGATCACGTCGTAGTCCTCGACCCGCTCGACCCGGCCACGGCGTTCGCTGACCTTGAACGCGCTGCCCAGCACCGCCTTGGCCGCCGTCGCGCCCAGGCACACCACCAACGTGGGCCGGACCTGCGCCAACTCGGCGTGCAGCCACGGCAGGCAGGCCACCACCTCGCCGCGCGACGGCGTCTTGTGGATGCGCCGCTTCCCGCGCTCGGCGGGCACGAACTTGAAGTGCTTCACCGCGTTGGTCAGGTAGACGCCCTCACGGGCCAGGTCGGCCTCGTCCAGCGCCTTGTCCAGCAGTCGGCCCGCCGGCCCGACGAACGGCTCGCCCCGCCGGTCCTCAACGTCGCCGGGCTGCTCGCCCACGAGCACCAACCCGGCGTCGCGCGGCCCCGCGCCGAACACGGTCTGCGTGGCCGGCTTGTACAGCTCGCAGCCGCGGCACCCGGCCGCGGCACGGCGCAGCGCCGCCAGGTCCGCGCCCTCGGGCACGAACTCGGCGGCGCTGGAGGCGCCGGTGCGACTAGCGGTCGTCGCCACGGAAGGCGTCCTTGACCTTCTCCCCCGCCTGCTTCAGCGAGCCCTTGGCCTTCTCGGCGCGGCCCTCGGCCTGCCACTGCTCGTTGTCGGTGGCGTCGCCGACCGCTTCCTTCGCCCGGCCCTTGAGTTCCTCGGCCTTGTTGCTGACCTTGTCGTCGGTCCCCATGACCGTTCCTCTCGTCGGGACTTCTCCGTCCCCCGACGGATACCCGTCGCCCGAACGGGGAAACTCCGACGGCATGACCGCACACATCCTCGCCATCGCCGTCGACTGCCCGTCCAAGCTGGTCAGCGTCGTGGAGGACTTCTGGTGCACGGCACTGGGGTACCGCGTCGAACGCCGCTGGAAAGACCCGAAAGGGGTCGAGTACACCGAGTTGAGGGGCGCCGGTCCGATGCTCGTGCTACAGCCCGTCACGGAGCCGAAGCAGGCCAAGAACCGGCTGCACCTCGACCTCGCCGCCGACGGCGACCGGGACGAGGAGGTGGCACGGCTCACCGGCCTCGGCGCGCGCGTGGTCGACGCCGACCCGGCACTGCCGTGGGTGGTGTGCGCCGACCCGGCGGGCAACGAGTTCTGCGTGCTGCCGCCGAGCTGAAACCCGCCGCGCGCCACGCGGAAAACCCCTGCCAGTTGCACCGCGCCACCCGTCCTCTACTACGGTGATCGTCTACGCGGTTGAAAAGCCAGCCGCAAGCCACCCGGCGCCCGCGAGGGCACCAGGGTCAGCGAGAGCTGTCGGGCTTGCCGGGTGCTGGCACCCGCGTGTCCGGACGCTCTCGCACCGCTGGCCTGGCTGACCGGTACCGACGTGCGAGAGAGGAGCCCGACCGTGGTCGGGGACAACGGGCGTGACGATTCGCTGACCGCGCGGATCGCCAGCCTCGAGGCCGAGATCGTGGGACTGCGCAAAGCGGTGCAGACGCGCACTGTGATCGGGCAGGCCACCGGCCTGATATCCGCGGTGCAGGGCTGCACGCCCCAGGAGGGGTTCCAGCTGCTCGTGCGGATGTCGCAGCACCACAACGTGAAGCTGCACACGATCGCGCTGAAGCTGCTCGACCTCTCCACCGAGCTCGGACCAAGGCAGGCCGTGCGCGCCGTCCACGCGTCCGCCGAGCCCGAACCCGAGCCCGGCGACGGCCAGGTCGCCGCCGCCGAGTGGCCCGGTGTCGAGGTGGTGAACGCGGCACGCGGGCTGGTCGCGGCCTACGACGCGGCCCAGCACTCCGGCGACGACCGGCCGGAGGTGCGAAGACAGCTGGCCGACCAGGTCGAGTCGGCCGGTCGGCTGTTGGCCGAGAAGCTCACCGAGGTCGGCTGGCTCGTCCCCGACCCGGGTGCGTGACCGACGCGCCGTCGACGACGGCGAAGGAGTCGGCGGGCAGGTGCACCGCCTGCCCGTCCACTTCCACCTCCGCCGACGCGAGCAGCACCTCGCCCGCCTCGACGTCGAGCCGCACCACGGCGTCCTCCCCGAGGTTGCACAGCACCCGCAGCGAACCCCGGTGCAGCACGAGCACCGAGCCCTCCTCGCGCACCGCGAACCGGTCCAGCCGCGGGTCCGCGAGCTCCGGGCGCGACCGGCGCAGCGCGATCAACGCCCGGTAGAGGTCGAGCAGCTCCCGGTGGCCGGGCTCTGACACCTCGTCCCAGCGCAGCGTCGACCGCCGCACGGTCTCCGGGTCGATCGGGTCGGGCACCTCGGACTCGCCCCACCCGTGCCGGCCGAACTCGCGCCGCCGCCCCGTGCGCACGGCCTCGGCCAGCTCCGGGTCCGGGAACGACGCGAAGAACTGCCAGGGCGTGCTCGCCGCCCACTCCTCGCCCATGAAGATCATCGGCGTGTACGGGGAGCAGAGCACGATCGCCGCGCCCACCGCCTGCCGCCGCCACGGCACCGTCGCCGACAGCCGGTCGCCGGTGGCGCGGTTGCCGACCTGGTCGTGGTTCTGCAGGTAGGCGAGGAACCGGTGGCCGGGCAGCCGGTCGCGGTCCACCGGACGGCCGTGGCGCCTGCCCCGGAACGACGACCACGTGCCCGCGTGGAGGAACACCTCGCGCAGCGTCCTGCCCAGCGCGCCCTCGAAGTCCGGGTAGTAGCCGAACGTCTCGCCGCTCAACGCCACGTGCAGCGCGTGGTGCAGGTCGTCGTCCCACTGGGCGTGCAGGCCGTAGCCGCCGCCTTCCCTCGCGGTGACGAGCTTGGCATCGTTCAGGTCCGACTCGGCGATCAACGTCAGCGGCCGGCGCACGGCGGCCGACAGGGCGTCCACCTCGACGGCCAGCTGTTCCAGCAGGTGCAGCGCGCTGCGGTCCACGAGGGCGTGCACGGCGTCCAGCCGCAGCCCGTCCACGTGGAAGTCGCGCAGCCACCCCACCGCGTTGTCGATCACGTAGCGGCGGACCTCGTCGGCGCCCTCGCCGTCGAGGTTCAGGCCGGGTCCCCAGTCGTTGCTGCCCGCGAAGTACGGCCCGAACCGGTCCAGGTACGCGCCGGAGGGCCCGAGGTGGTTGTAGACCACGTCCAGCAGCACGGCGAGGCCGCGCGCGTGGCAGGCGTCCACGAACCGCTTGAACCCGTCCGGCCCGCCGTACGGCTCGTGCGCCGCGCCCCACAGCACGCCGTCGTAGCCCCAGCCCGCCGTGCCGTCGAACGAGTTCACCGGCATCACCTCGACGTGCGTGACGCCGAGGTCGACCAGGTGGTCCAGCCGCCGCACCGCGCCGTCGAACGTGCCGGCGGACGTGAACGTGCCGATGTGCAGCTCGTAGACCACCGCGCCGGGCAACGCGCGCCCGGTCCACGCCTGGTCGGTCCACTCGAACGCCGCGTGGTCGTAGACCCGGGACGTCCCGTGCACGCCGTCCGGCTGCCACCGCGACCGCGGGTCGGGCAGCACGTCGTCGGAGTCGCCCAGGAGGAACCCGTAGTCGACCCCCTCGGCGTCCGAGTGCCACCACCCGCCGTCACCGGCCGTCATCTCGTGGTCCCGACCGTCGACCCGCACCCGGACGCGCTCGTGCGCCGGCGCCCACACCGCGAAACCCACAGCTCTCCTCAGTCCGTGCGTCGGCCCAGCCGACCCAGTCCGCTCGTCGGCCCAGCCGACTCGATCCGTCCGCCGGCTCAGTCCGCGACCAGCAGCGCCACCGGGTAGCGGTCCAGCAGGTCCGCCAGTCGAGGGGCGGCCGGGCGGGAGGTGAGCACGTCGGTCCACTCCCCCGGCGGCAGCGGCAGCACCGTGTCGCCCCAGCCACCCGCGTTCGCCAATCCCACCGGAAGCCGGGTGGCCACCGCGACCAGCCCGGTCCGCTCGAACGCGACTACGTGCGGTGCGGCAGGCCCCGACGCCGCCAGCGGCCGGTAGCCGCGGAACAGCTCGGGCCGTTCCCGGCGCAACCGCAACGCGCGCTGCACGACGAGCAGCTTGGCCGCGCCCGAGTCGTCCACGTCCGGCAGCCAGCCGTCCTCGATCCGCGCCAGCAGCCGTCGCCGCACCTCGTAGTCCACGGGTCGCCGGTTGTCCGGGTCGACCAGCGACAGGTCCCACAGCTCGGTGCCCTGGTAGACGTCGGGCACGCCGGGCGCGGTGAGCTGCACGAGCTTCTGCCCTAGCGCGTTGGACCAGCCCGGCGCGACGATCCGCTCCACGAACGACGCCACCTCGGCCGCCACCGGACCGGACAGCACCTGCTCCGGCCACGCCGCCACGGCCGCCTCGAACGCCTCGTCGTGGTCGACCCAGGTGGTGCGGACCTTCGACTCCTTGGCCGCCTTGTCCAGGTAGGCGCTCATCCGCTCGGCGGTGATGGGCCACGCGCCGACCAGCGACTGCCACGCCAGCATGTTCAACGACGGCTCGTCGATCGGGTGCGCGGCGGTCCACCGGCGCACGAGCTCGCCGAACTCCTGCGGCAGCTCGGCCAGCACCGCGAGCCGGGCCCGGACGTCCTCGGAGCGTTTCGTGTCGTGCGTCGACAACGCCGTCATCGCCGCGGGCGAGCCCGCTTCACGTGCCGCCGCACGCGCGTGGAACTCGGTGGGCGGCACCCCGAACCGGTCCGGCGCGCCGCCGACCTCGTTGAGCGCCACGAAGCGGGTGTACCGGTAGAACGCGGTGTCCTCGGTGCCCTTGGCGACGACCATGCCGGACGTCTGCTGGATGCGGGTGGCCAGCTCGCCCTGCGGCTCGGCCCGCACCTGCCGGTCCAGCGCCCGCACCGCCGGCGACGTCGCCGCGGTCACCGCCGCCGTCCACGCGTCCAGCCCTTCGGGCAGGTAGGAGCGGTAGACGGGGAAGTTGACCATGACCTCGGCGACGGCCCGTTCGGCCTCCGCCTGGTCGGCGTCGCGCACCAGCGCCGCGATCCGGCGGACCTCCGCGCGCAGGATCGTGCGGGTGACCAGCTCGCGGCACTCGTGCTCGACGGCGGCGAAGTCGGTGGGCACGCCGAACTCCTCGGCCAGCGCGGTGAACGCCGCCTCGCCCGCCGGGTCCACGAACAGCCCGCACACCTCGCGCAGCGCGTCATAGCCCGTGGTGCCGTCGACCGGCCAGCTCACGGGCAGCCGCTCGTCCGCGCCGAGGATCTTCTCCACCACCAGCCACACGCCGGCGCGCTCCCGGAGCCGCCGCGCGTACCCGCCGGGGTCGGCCAGGCCGTCGGGGTGGTCGACCCGCAGGCCGGTCACCTCGCCCGCCGCGACCCACCGCAGCACCTCGCCGTGGGTCGCGTCGAACACCTCGGGGTCCTCGACCCGCACCGCGGCCAACGTGGTGATGTCGAAGAACCGCCGGTAGTTCAGCTCGGTGTTGCCGCGCCGCCAGAACACCAGCCGGTAGTGCTCGTGCTCCTCCTCCGACGCCTCGTCGCCGGCGAACGGCAGCAGCAGCGGCCCGGAGTCCCAGTCGACGTCGAAGAACTTCGCGTACCGCGACCCCCGGCCGTGCCGGAGCACGTCCCACCACCACCGGTTGACGTCGTCGTGGCCTACCGCCATGTGGTTGGGCACGATGTCGAGCACGAACCCGAGCCCGGCCCGCCGGAGCGCCTTGTGCAGCGCCACCCGCCCCGACTCGCCGCCGAGCTCCTCGCGGGCCCGGGTCGGGTCGACCATGTCGTAGCCGTGCGTGGAGCCGGGCACGGCCTCCAGCACGGGCGAGGCGTACAGCGCGCCGACGCCCAGCGCGTCGAGGTAGTCGACCACGGCCTCCGCCTCGGCGAAGGTGAAGTCGGGCGTGAACTGGATCCGGTAGGTCGACGCCGGCGCCGCCCCGACCGCATCGCTGCGCAGGCGTCCCCCCTGGGGGTCCCCTGCTTCGATTTTACCGGCGGGGTCCGACAATTCCGGCGGTTCCGGGCGGTCCGGCCGGTCCGACAGGTCCGGCGGATTCGGCGGTCCCGACAGGTCCGGCGGCTCAGAGAGCTTCGGCGGTTCAGGCAGCTCCGTCACTCCTGCTCCAGCCGTTGCAGCACGACCAGCGACCGCGCGACCAGCGTGAGCGTGCCGCCCCCGGCGACCACCTCGCCCTGCTCGGGCGGCGTCACCTCGCCCGTCGCCGTGTCGATCACGACCGTCCACCTCGCGCCGTAGCCCTCCTCGGGCAGGGTGACCTCGATGTCCTCGTGGTGCGCGTTGAACGCGAGCAGGAACGAGTCGTCCAGCACCCGCATCCCCCTCGGGTCGAGGTCGGGGATGCCTTCGCCGTTGAGGAACACCACGACGCAGCGGCCGAAGTCGTCGCCCCAGTTCTGCTCCGTCATCTCTTCACCCGAAGGTGTGAACCAGGCGATGTCGCGGAGCTCGTCGCCCTTGCGGATCGGCTTGCCCTGGAAGAACCGGCGCCGCCGCAGCACGGGGTGCTGCCGGCGGAACTCGGTCAACGCCGAGGTGAACTCGACCAGGTCCCGGTTCTTCTCCGCCAGCGTCCAGTCCACCCAGGACAGCTCGTTGTCCTGGCAGTAGGCGTTGTTGTTGCCCTGCTGCGTCCGCCCCAGCTCGTCGCCGTGCAGCAGCATCGGCACGCCCTGCGAGAGCAGCGTCGTGGCCAGCAGGTTGCGCCGCTGCCTGGCCCTCAGCTCGTTCACCTCGGGGTCGTCGGTCGGCCCCTCGACCCCGCAGTTCCAGGACCGGTTGTCGTCCGCGCCGTCACGGCCGTCCTCACCGTTGGCCGCGTTGTGCTTCTCGTTGTACGAGACGAGGTCGTTGAGCGTGAACCCGTCGTGCGCGGTGACGAAGTTGACCGACGCGTACGGCCGCCGGCCGTCGTCCTGGTACAGGTCCGACGACCCGGTGATGCGGGAGGCGAACTCGCCCAGCGTGGCCGGCTCGCCGCGCCAGAAGTCGCGCACGGTGTCGCGGTACTTGCCGTTCCACTCCGTCCACAACGGCGGGAAGTTGCCGACCTGGTAACCACCCGGGCCGACGTCCCACGGCTCGGCGATCAGCTTCACCTGCGAGACCACCGGGTCCTGCTGCACCAGGTCGAAGAACGTCGACAGCCGGTCGACGTCGTAGAACTCGCGGGCCAGGGTGGCGGCCAGGTCGAACCGGAACCCGTCCACGCGCATCTCGGTCACCCAGTACCGCAGCGAGTCCATGATCAGCTGCAACGTGTGCGGGCTGCGCACGTTCAGCGAGTTCCCGGTGCCGGTGTAGTCGGTGTAGAACTGCGGCTCGTCGTCCACCAGCCGGTAGTACGCCTGGTTGTCGATGCCGCGCATGGACACCGTGGGACCGAGGTGGTTGCCCTCGGCGGTGTGGTTGTAGACCACGTCGAGGATGACCTCGATGCCCGCCTCGTGCAGGGCGCGCACCATGCCCTTGAACTCCTGCACCTGGTTCGCCGACTCCGGCATCGCCGCGTAACCGGAGTGCGGCGCGAAGAACCCGATCGTGTTGTAGCCCCAGTAGTTGCGGAGGCCTTTCTCCACCAGCCCGTGATCGGTGATGAAGTGGTGCACCGGCATGAGTTCGAGCGCCGTGACGCCGAGCCCCTTGAGGTGGTCGATCACCACGGGGTGCGCCAGGCCCGCGTACGTGCCGCGCAACCGTTGCGGCACTTCGGGGTGCTGCATGGTCAGGCCGCGCACGTGCGCCTCGTAGACGACCGACTCGTTGTACGGCGTCTTCGGCGGCCGGTCGTTCGCCCAGTCGAAGAACGGGTTGACCACGACCGACAGCGGCACGTGGCCCGCCGAGTCGAGGTCGTTGCGCGCGTCCGGGTCGCCGAACCGGTACCCGAACAGCGACTCGTCCCAGTCGACGTCGCCGGTGATCGCCTTGGCGTACGGGTCGATCAGCAGCTTGTTCGGGTTGCAGCGCAGGCCGCGCTCCGGGTCGTGCGGTCCGTGCACGCGGTAGCCGTACTTCTGCCCGGGGCCGACGCCGAGGAGGTAGCCGTGGTGCACGAAGCCGTCCACCTCGGGCAGCCGCACGCGCGTCTCGGCGCCGTCGTCGTCGAACAGGCACAGCTCGACGTAGTCCGCGACCTCCGAGAAGAGGGTGAAGTTGGTGCCGACGCCGTCGTAGGAGGCGCCGAGCGGGTAGGGGGTTCCGGGCCAGGGCCGCACAGGGTTTCCTCCGGACGAACTGGAACGAGCCGATCCCTACCGTTCTAGGTCACGTCCGGCCGGCGTGCGACCTGACGAGCTCGCCGCGCGCGGCGACGAGGAGCAGCCTCGCTTCCTGCAGCTCGCCGTAGCGCAGGTGCTCGCAGGCGGCCTCGGCGCAGGCCACCGCCTGGGTGAGCGCGTCGTCCGACCCGGCGTCGGTGCGCCTCAGGGCGTCCTTCAAGGACTCTTCGGCGGCCCGGACCCCGGCGAGCGGGTCGGCCAGGTTCGACGGCCGGACGTCCACCAGGACCTTCTCGACGGCCGCCTCCAGGACGCCCACCGGGTTGCTCTGGGGAACCATCTGCTCGGGCACGAGCCCGGTGCGGGACATCAAGTCGGTGTTCACGGGTGACTACTACCTCCAACCATGGCGCGGGTGACTGGCTGACGATACTCCGCGGCCGGGCCGCGCGCTGTGACGTGCACGTTGCGCTTCACCGCGCACCGGACCCGCCCGCCGCGGACGGGCGGGAGCCCGCCAGCGCGCCCGCCACCCGCCGCACGCCCGGGTCGTCGAACAGGTCGGCGAGCGCCAGGGGCAGCGGGATGCGCCAGTTCGGGTACTGGTCTGTGGTGCCCGGCAGGTTCGGCTGGCGCGTCTCGCCCAGCGCGTCCTGCGGCGATGTCAGCACGAGCACGGAACGGACCTTCGCGAGCAGAGCGTGGAACCCGGTAACCAAGTCATCGGCAGGCACACCTTCCTGCTTGAGGAGTTCGAGCAACTCGGCCCGCTCTCGCTCGGCTGCCTGATATTCCCCGTCCACCGGCCCGTCAAACTGCCCCAGCTCGGCTCGCACCCGAACGTGTTCGGCGGCGAGGAACCCGGCCACCGTCGGCAGGTCGTGGGTGGAGATGCTCGCCATCGCCGACGCGGTCCACTTCTCCGGCGGGATGAGCGGGTGGTCCGGCAGGTCGTACTCGCGCTGGAACCACAGCACGGCCGAGCTGAGCATCCCGTGCTCGTGCAACGCCTCGGTGACCTTCGGCTCCACCGTGCCCAGGTCCTCGCCCACGACGACGGCGCCCGCCCGGTGCGCCTCCAGCGTCAGCACGGCGAGCATCGCGTCCGGGTCGTAGTGGACGTACGTGCCGCGCCCGGGCGCCTCGCCCGGCGGGATCCACCACAGCCGCCACAGGCCCGCGACGTGGTCGATGCGGATGCCGTCCGCGTGCCGCAGCACGCTGCGCACCACGGCCCGGAACGGCTCGTAGCCCTGCTCGGCGAGCCGGTCGGGCCGCCACGGCGGCAGGCCCCAGTCCTGGCCGAGGCGGCTGAACGCGTCCGGCGGCGCGCCGACCGTGACGTCCGCGGCGAACGCGTCCCGCACGGCCCACGTGTCCGCCCCGCCGGGGTGCACGCCGACCGGCAGGTCGTGCACGACGCCGACGGGCATGCCCGCGTCGCGCGCGGCCCGGCGCGCGGCGGCCAGCTGCTGCTCGCACAGCTCCTGCAACCACGCGTGGAACGCCACCCGTTCGGGGTCGGCGGTGGCCGTGGCCGGGTCGCGCTGCGCCGGCGGCCACTCGCGCCAGTCGGGGCCGTGCGCCTCGGCCAGCGCGCAGAACCGGGCGAAGTCCAGCAGGTCGCTCTCGGGCGCGCGGTGCTCCTCGTGCCGCCAGAGCAGTTCGAGCGCCTTGGCCTTGGCGGTCCACACGGCGTCGTAGTCGATCAGTTCGGTGTCGTTGGGCGGGCGCAGCGCGTCGATCTCCGCGCGGGTCGCGGCGTCGGCGGCCCGGTAGGCCGGGATGTCGGAGATCCGCAGGTAGAGCGGGTTGGCGAAGCGGCGGCTCGACGGCGAGTAGGGCGAGCGCTCCACCGGCAGGGTGGGGCTGATCGCCTGCACCGGGTTGACCAGCAGCACGCCCGCGCCGAGCTCGGTCGCGCTGCGCCGGGCCAGGGTCGCCAGGTCGGCGTAGTCGCCCATGCCCCACGACTGCGCCGAGCGCATCGCGTAGAGCTGGAGCATCCAACCCCACGCCCGGGGGACGGGCGGGAGCTTGCGCGGCGCGACGATCACGGTCCGCGCACCGAGCCGGTGGTAGCCGAGCGGCAGCGCGGCGGGCAGCTCGACCCGGCCGCCGTCCTCCAGCTCGACCGTGCGGGTTCCTTCCGGGCCGCTCTCGTCCAGCACCTCGCCCTCGCGCAGGACGACCGTGCTCGGGGGTGGTTTCGGCGCGGCGAGCGCGCGTCGCACCGCCTCCGGCGTCGAGGCGTCCACGTCCAGCTGCGCGAGCACCGCGACGACCACGTCGGGGTCGACGTCCGCTCGGCGTTGGTTGGCGTCCTCGTAGTGGGTGGCCACGCCGTGGGCCTCGGCCAGTGCCGCGAGCTCGTCGTCCACGTCGGACAGCTTCGCCTTCCCCGTCGGTTCGAATCCAGACCGGTGACAGGTGGTCACCCGAAGGTTGCAGGAGGTTGCCCGTGGTTGATAACCCAGCCGAGTGACGTCCAAACCTCGACGGTCACACTTCGCGCGCCGGACCGGTCGATTCGCGCACCACGAGCCGCACCGACGGCGGCTCGGTCTCGTCCCGCTCGCCGCGCAACCGGGTCAGCAGCACCTCGACGGCGTGCTCGCCGCGCTCGCGCCACGCGCCCTCCACCGCCGTCATGCCGACGGCGCGCGCCAGGTCCGTGCCCTCCAGGCTGACGATCGACACGTCGCCGGGCACGTCGCGCCCGTCGCGGCGCAGCCGCAGGAACACGCCGAGCGCCACCTCGCCGCTCGTGCTGATCACCGCGGACGGCAGGCGCTCGCCGTCCAGCAGCGCGTCCACCACCTGCTCGCCGCCCGCCACCGTCGAGGACGACCACAGCGTCCACTCCGGACGGAGCGCCAGGCCCCGCTCGAGGAGCACTTCGTCGTAGGACTCGTCGATGTCGCCGGCGAGGACCAGCGCGACGTCGCGGTGGCCCGCCGCGGTGAGGTGGCCGACGGCCAGCCGCAGCGCCTCGCGCAGGTCGTCGTCCCACACCGCGACCACGGGCACGTCCAGGCCCGCCAGCGCGGCGTCCTCGGCGTCGGTGAGGTTGACCGCCAGCGCCAGCACGCCGTCGACCCGCCGGGCCAGCGGCAGCTCCTCGAAGAACCGCTCGCGCGCCTCGTCGTCGCGCAGCACGTAGAGCAGCACGTCGTACCCGGCCTGCCGCAACGCGCCCTCCGCGCCCGCGAGCAGGTCGCCGCGGCCGACGTCGGCCGTGAGCACCGCGACGGCGTACCGGCGCCCGCCCGCGAGGCTGGAGGCGTCCCGGGCGATCGCGTACCGCATGCGCTTGGCGACCTCGGTGACGTACCGGCGGGTCGCGTCGGACACGCCGGGCTCGCCGCGCAGCGCGCGCGACACCGTCGCCGCGGACACACCGGCGGCCCGCGCCACGTCGGACATGCTCGTCAACTCACACCTCCCGGCCTGGTACGAGATTAGCGAGAACCGTACGGTTGCCTCGTCGCGAGCACCCTGCGAGACGTGATCGACACCCTGCGGAAGGACTGCCATGAAGGCCGGCGACCAGGCACCCGACTTCACCCTGCCCGACCAGGACGGCACGTCGCGCGCGCTGTCCGACCTGCTCGCCGACGGGCCGGTGGTGCTGTTCTTCTACCCCGCCGCGATGACCTCCGGGTGCACCGCGGAGAGCTGCCACTTCCGCGACCTGGCGACCGAGTTCGCCGAGGTCGGGGCGCAGCGGGTGGGCATCAGCCCGGACTCCGTGCAGCGGCAGAACCAGTTCGCCGCCCTGCACGACTTCGACTACCCGCTGCTGTCGGACGTCGACGGCGAGGTGGCCGCGGCGTTCGGCGTGAAGCGCCGCTTCGGCCCGCTGCCCGTGAAGCGGCACACGTTCGTCATCGACACCGACCGCACCGTGATCGAAGTCATCAAATCCGAGTTCGCCATGAACGCGCACGCCGACAAGGCGCTGACCGCGCTGCGCGAACGGGCCAACCGCGCGGGCTGACCCCCGCCGTCACGGCCGCAGCCCGGCGAGCACGAAGTCGGCGATCTCGGCGCCGAGCCGCGCCGGCGACTTGGGCCCGTCCGGCCGGTACCAGGTCGGCAGCTGGTTGACCACGCCCAGCGCGATCAGGACCACCGTGTCGGCGGGCACGGCCGAGCCGAACTCGCCGTCCCGCTGGGCCTGCTCGACCACCGACCGGAACGTCTCGTGGTAGCGCCGCCGCTCGGACCGGAAGGCGGCCATCCGGTCCGCGTCGAGCCGGTGCATCTCGCGCACGAACACCGCGGTCTCGTCCACGCTGTCGGCCGTCGTCTCGACCAGGCTGACCACGATCCGCCGCACCGTGGTGGCCGCGTCCAGCCCGGCCGCCACGATCGCGTCGAGGTCCGCCATCTGCCGCCCGATCAGGGAGCGGTAGATCTCGAACAGCAGGTCGTCCTTGGAGCCGAAGTAGTGGTAGAGCGCGCCCTTGGTGACCGAGGCGGCCTCGACGACCTCCTGCACGGTCGTCGCGTCGAACCCCTTGGCGGCGAACAACCGCACGGCCGCGCCCACGATCCGCTCGGGCGTCGCCCCGGTCCGCCGCGCCACGGTCAGGCCCCCGGCGCCAGCGCGCGCACCAGGTCGAACTGGTCCGCGCCGGTGGGCAGCAGGGCGATGACGGGCGTGTCGACGCCGTTGGACGCGTATTTGGCCACGCGCGCGCGGCACTCGTCCACGCTGCCGTGCACGATCAGCGCGTCCACCACCTCGTCCGGGATGAGCGCGGCGGCGCCACGCCGGTCGCCGGACGCCCACGCCTCGTGCATCGGGCGCAGCGCCTCGCCCCGGCCGAGCCAGTCGTGGAACGCCGCGTAGACGGGGACGGTCAGGTAGGTGCTGATCAGCATGCGGCCCAGCGCGCGGGCGGCGTCGGCGTCCTCGGTCGGGCACACGAAGATCCGGGCGGCCAGCTCGCCGCCGCTCATCTCGGCGCGCACCTTGGGCACGTCGTCGGCGGCGAGCCAGTTCGTGATGGCGCCGTCGGCCTCGCGGCCGGCCAGCCGCAGCATCCCGGGGCGCAGCGCGGCCAGCATGATCGGCACCGGCTGCTCGGGCGCGCGCTCCAGCTTGAAGCCGCGCACGGCGAACGTCTCGTACTCCTCGGACACCTTCTCTCCCGCCAGCGCGGCCTTGAGGAACCGCAGCGTGTCCCGGGTGCGCTTGAACGGCTCGCTGAACGGCACGCCGTTCCACCGCTCGACGATCGCGGGCGAGGACGACCCGATGCCCAGCACGAACCGCCCGCCGGACACCTCGGCCAGCGTCGCGGCGGTCATGGCCAGCGTCGCCGGCCCGCGCGTGTAGACGGGCGCGATGGCGGTGCCGAGCCGGACGCGGTCGGACCACTGCGCGGCGAGCGCCAGCGGCGTGAACGCGTCGGTGCCCGCGGTCTCGGCCGACCACACGTCGGTGTAGCCGAGCTCGGCGAGTTCGGCCACCAGCGCGCGGTGGTCGAGCACCGGCACGCCCGTCAGCGGCAGGGTGATTCCCCAACGACCCACGATCGCCTCCCTGAAGGTGTCCGGCCGCCACCGTACCTCAGGTACCGACCAGTCGGTATGCCATGGCCGCACGGCCGGGTGACGCAGCACACGTGCCACCCACCCCCGGGTCGGGTACCCGGACGGTGCGCAGACCGCCCCGAACGCCGTTCTGCCCCGCCGGAGTGAGCCCGGCGGGGCAGAACGTGGTACGCGCCGACAAGCCCGTCGTGCGTGGTGGCCCAGGCGCGGGGTTCGCGCGTGTCTAGCGTCAGCGCGCTTGCCGCGGTGCGCGAGGTCTCAGAGGGAGATGCCGCGCTCGCCCAGCCAGCCGACCGGGTCGATCTTCTGCGAGCCGTTGATCCACACCTCGAAGTGCAGGTGGGGTCCGGTGGACTGGCCGCGGTTGCCCATGGTGGCGATCTGCTGGCCCGCGTGGACCTGCTGACCGGCCGACACGAGGGTCTCGTTGACGTGGCCGTAGACGGTGATGGTGCCGTCGTTGTGCTGCACGCGCACCCACAGGCCGAAGCCGGACGCCGGGCCCGCCTCGACCACGACGCCGTCCATCGCGGACAGGATCGGGGTGCCGATGGAGTTCGCGATGTCCACGCCGTAGTGCGTCGTGCCCCAGCGGGCGCCGAAGCCGGACGTGAACGAGCCCTCGGCGGGCTTGGCGACCGTCGGACGCCGTGCCGCGGCGGCAGCGGCCTCCTCGGCGGCCTTCTGCTCGGCCGCCCGGGCCTGCTCCTCGGCGATCCGGGCGTTCTCGGCGTCGACGCGGGCCTGCTCGGCCGCCGCGGCCTCCTGCTGCCGCTTCTGCTCGGCCTGCCGGGCGACGAAGCCCTCGGACGCGTGGCGGATCGCCTGGTCGACGTGCTGCCGGACGAGGAGCCCTTCGGAGCGCATCAGCTTCGCCGCCTCGAACGCGGGGTCGACGGCGTGCACCGTGCGGACGTCGGCCTGTCGGGGTGCCGAGCTGTGGACGAGCGCCGCCGCCAGGTCCGAGCTGGCGCCGACCGGGAGGAACCGGGTGTCGCCACCGTCGAACCCGCCGCCGGCGGCGCCCACGCCGGTGGCGAGGGCGCCTGCCGCGACCACTGCGGCCGCGACCCGGCCACTGACGGGCTTCCGATCGCACTCGGCGCGATGGGAGCGGTTGCGGGACGGGGTGCGGGGCGCGAGGAACGCGCGTCGACCGTCCGCTTTCGTGTGCCGTGCCAAGGTAGTGCCTTCCTGCATCGGGGAGCACGGCCCGGCCACAGGGACACCTGGCGGGGGATCCAGGCTGGCGGCGCTTTCGGGGAGCGACGCCGTGTCCCTATGGTGACCGAACCGTGACATGCGGCGGGGACCGTAACCCGATGTAACAAGAAAGGGCAAGCCTCAGCACTACGACTAGTGCTTTTTGGTGACACACCCCACTGATCGTCACACTACGTGTTCGAGTAACCGTAAGTTCCGTATCAGGCCGTTATAAAAGCCCAGGTCAGAGGCAACTTTGGGCGTGACGTAACCCGTGACGAAGGTCGACTACCGGTAGCGCGGGTTCACCGGCGGCAGGTCGGCCGGGGGCTTGCCCTCGTGGATCACCCGCATGGCGTTGAACCACGTCGGCGCAGCCACCTGACCACCGTAAACACCGCCGGCGTCGTTCGTGCCGCACAGCCTCGGCGGGGTGCCGTTGCAGATCACCTGCGGCGCCACCCCATCGGTGAACGTCATGACCGCCCCGGCGAACTGCGGAGTGGCGCCCATGAACGCCACGGACCAGTGGTTCTCGGTGGTGCCGGTCTTGCCGATCATCGGCCGGTTCCAGCCGGACGCCGCGCCCGCCGCCGTGCCGCCGGGCTTGGTGTCCGCGCTCATGCCGACGGCCAGCGCGTTCGCCACCTCGGGCGCGACGGCCTGGTCGCACGGCGCTTCCTTCAGCTGCACGGGCCGGCCGTTGCGGTCGACGACCTTCTCCACCGGCGTCGGCGGGCACCACTTGCCGCCGCTCACGATCGTCGCCGCGACGTTCGACAGCTCCAGCACGCTGGTCGGGCCCGCGCCGAGGGTGAACGAGCCGCTGTTGTCCCGCTTGTAGACGTCGCCCTGGGACGGGCCGTTGGAGCCGTCGGCCTTGAGCGGGTCGCCGCGCCAGTCGACGCCCTGCATCGACTCGCGCAACCCGAGCCGGTAGGCCATGTCGACCACGTTGTTCAGCCCGGCCTTCTCCTCCAGGATGATGAACGCGGTGTTGGGCGACTGGGCCAGCGCCTCGGTCAAGGTCATCTTTTCCTTGTAGTCGCCCGCGTTCTTGACCGTGTAGGGCTTGCTGCCGTCCTTGTAGACCTTCGAGGTGTAGGTCTTCGGCACGTCGATCTGCTTGTCGATGCCCGTGACGCCGCGCTCCAGCGCCGACGCGGCGGTGAACACCTTGTAGATCGAGCCCGCGCCGAACTTGGTCACCTCGGCGGGGATGGAGTAGGCGCTCTGCCCGGCGTCGGCGTTGTTGCCGAAGTCGCGGTTGGCGGCCAGCGCGCGCACCCGGTGCTTGTCCGCGCCCGGCTCCACCACGGCCATCGCGTTGGCGATGCCCGGCTGGGTCTTGGGCACCTGCGCCATGGCCGCGTCCTTGGCCGCGCGGGTCGCGACCGGGTCCATCGTGGTGGTGATCGTGTACCCGCCGCGCAGCAGCTCCTCGGTCGGGAGGCCCGCCTTCTCCAGGTAGTCGACCAGGTAGCGGCAGAAGAAGCCGTAGACCGGGCCGTCGCCCGCGCCGACGCAGCCGTTGGGCAGCAGCTTCAGGTCGGGGACGACGCCGATGTCGGTGGCCTTGTACTCGGCGGCCTTCTCGTCGGCGACCTTCGCGTCGGGGCCGAACGCGCCGTTGTCGCGCATCCGGTCGATCACGGTGTTGCGGCGCTTGATCGCGGCGTCCACGTCGGAGCCCGGGTTGAGCCTGCTCGGCTCGTTGACCAGGCCGGCGAGCATCGCGGCCTGCGGCACGGTCAGCTTGTCCGGGGTGGTGTCGAAGTAGGTGCGGGCGGCCGCGCCGACGCCGAACGCGCCGTTGCCGAACGGGACGACGTTGAGGTAGGCGGTGAGGATCTCGTCCTTGCTCATCTTCTGCTCGAGCTGGGTGGCGATCCGGGCCTCGCTGATCTTGCGGCCCAACGTCACCTCGGTCGCCTTCTCGTAAGCCTCCTCCGAGCCCTTGCCGACCACGAAGGCGAGGTAGTTCTTCACGTACTGCTGGGTCAGGGTCGAGGCGCCCTGGGTGGTCTCGCCGTCGACGCCCGCCTTGGCGGCGGCACGGGCGATGCCCTGCCAGTCCACGCCCTTGTGCTCGAAGAACCGCTTGTCCTCGATCGCGATGATCGCGGCCTTCATCGTGTCCGCGATGCCCTCGGACGGCACGGGCACCCGGTACTGGTCGTAGAGGTAGGCGATCGGCTGGCCGTGCATGTCCAGCACGGTCGTCACGAGGGGCAGCTCGGCCTTGGTCAACTCACCGGAGGTCTGGTCCACCGTGTCCGCGGCCCGGTTGGACGCCAGGCCGAGACCCCCGACCACCGGGAACAGCACCGCCGCGACGAGCACGCCCGCCATCAGGCACAACCCCACCAACTTGACCAGACCTGTCGCGCGCGCGGCGAACACCGACCAGCAACCCCTTCCACAACCCCGCGGGAACCCCCACTGACTAAGTCGCACGAAGAGCACCGCGGGTTGCTCCGCGAGGAGCAGAAGTTTCGGGCGCGATCTTCGACGACGGTTGTCGAAGTTACTCCTGCCCACCGGAGCCCGTGGTCAAACCCCACTGGGCCGGACGGCGGAGCCCGCCAGGCACGGCGAGGTGATCAGCCTCACGCCCACCCGGCGGCACGCCCACCCCCGTCGGCGCCGGGTCCGATCGGTGCGGCGACAGGTCCATGATCGAACAGGTGTTCGCCGCCGGCAAGATCACGATCGGGTGGTTCCGGCGGGCTTTCCGGCGTGTCGGCGGCGGTGCTCGGTCGGCGGTCCTCAGTCGGCAGCGGCAAGGCAGCGGCGGGCGGTCCGGCGGTGGCGGGCGGCGCGGGTGGTGGTGGTCAGTCGGAGGCGCGTAGGCGGATGGTTGCGCTGGCCCGGCGGACCTCGACCCCCGTGTGGTTCGGCAGCACGTCCTCCAGGAAGCCGTAGCCCTTGAGCTCCTCGTCCGGCCGCCGCGACACCGTCCGCCACCACGTGGCGATGTCCACCCACCCCGGCGCCGACAGCGACCCGCCGAAGTGCTGCACCGACAGCGCGGCGCACAGGTTCGCGAAGCGCACCCGGTCCGCCAGCGGCCAGCCCGACAAGGTCCCGAGCACGAACCCGGCGCCGAACACGTCCCCCGCGCCGGTCGAGTCCAGCGGCGCGACGTTCAGCCCCGGCACGTCCACCACCTCCCCGGTGGCCGAGTCGACCGCCACCGCTCCCCCACCACCCCGCGTCACCACCACCACGGGCACGTGCTCGGCCAACGCCATCGCAGCGCGCTCAGGCGTGTCGCTGCGCGTGTACCGCTGGGCCTCGGCGTCGTTGGGCAGGAACACGTCGTAGTGCTCCAGCCGCCGCAGCAGCTCGGGCGCCCACAGCTCGGTCCGGTCCCACCCGATGTCGGCGAACAGCAGCGCACCCTGCTCCTTCGACTGGGTCACCCACCGCTCGTCCTCGGCGCCCACGTGCACGAAGCACGCCCGCGTCCGCGGCGGCGGGTTCAGGATCTCGTCGGCCGACACCGGCGGCCGGTGGCCGTGCGTCACCATCGACCGGTCGCGGTCCATCGCCATGGAGACGGTCACCGGCGAGTGCCAGCCGTAGTACCGGCGGCAGTAGGTGAGGTCGACGCCCTCCTGCTCGGCCAGCACCTCCCAGCAGAAGTCGCCGTAGGCGTCCTCGCCGAACGCGGCGGACAGCGCGGTCCGCAGTTGCAGCCTGCTCAGCGCCACGGCGAGGTTGGCGATGCCGCCCGGGCACGACCCGAGCCCCTCGGCCCAGACCTCCGTGCCCGGCGCGGGCGGCCGGGGCAGGCCGGTGAAGATGATGTCGAGGAACACCGTCCCGGACAGCAGCACGTCGAACACCGGTTCCGACGCGGGGGGTGAAGCCGACGGAGTCACGAGCGGAGGCGTGGCGGCCATGACCCAACGATGCCAGGCCGGGTCAGCCGTCGACAGCCGCGAACATCTCGCGCATTCGGGCCAGCGCACGGTGCTGCGCGACGCGCACCGCGCCGGCGGTCGAGCCGACGGCCGCCGCCGTCTCCTCCGCCGACAGCCCCACCGCGACCCTGAGCACCAGGATCTCCCGCTGCCGCTCCGGCAGCTTCTGCAGCAGCTGCGCGACGTGGCCGATCAGCTCACCCGTCATGGCCCGCTGCTCCGGCCCGGCCTCCAGGGTCGGCGTGTCCGGCAGCTCGGGCACGACTTCGGCCCGGCTGCGCACCGCGCGTCTTCGCGCGTCGGCCACCTTGTGCGCGGCGATCCCGTACACGAAGGCCAGGAACGAGCCCGGCTCGTAGCGGTACGTGCCCAGCGCCGACACCACGGCCAGGCAGACCTCCTGGGCGATGTCCTCCGCCGAGACGAGCGTGCGCTCCCTCGACCCGACCCTGGCCCGGCAGTAGCGCAGCACCAGCGGCTGGATGCGCGCCAGGAGCTGGCCGATCGCGCGCGGCTCCCCGAGCAGCGCCTCGTCGACCAGCTCGGACAGCTCGGCCTCCGCCAGCCACTGGGCGGTCACCTGTCGCGGGCCCTCGCCGACGACCAGCCTGACCTCGGGCCGACCGGGCACGTCAGCGGCGTAGCGGACCGCGCCGACCCCCACCTCGACGTCGGCCCGCACGGACGCTTGCTGCACCATCCGGCGACCTCCTCACCCTCTGTCGGACCTCCGGCCATCCCGGCTCACTGATGAGGAGCACGCAGCGGGGCTCCTGATACCGCACAGGCCAAAGCCGACCACGATCCGACGCAGCGTGGTCAGGACAGCACCCGACCGTGACGGCGGACGAGCCGTTCGGCCCAGTGACGGTGATCGGCTACTTCACCGCGGCGAACTGGCGGACACCCAGGTAGCCCACCCGGAAGCCCGCTTCGGAGTAGGCCAGGTAGAACTCCCACATCCGCCGGAACGTCTCGTCGAAGCCGAGCGAGGCCACCTCGTCCCACCGGGACAGGAACCGCTCCCGCCACCGGCGCAGGGTCTCGGCGTAGTCGCGGCCGAACTCGCGGCTGTCGACCACCCGCATCGAGGTGTGCTCGCGCACGGCGTCCTCGATCGCCCGGACGGACGGGATCAGGCCGCCGGGGAAGATGTACTTGTGCATCCAGGTGTAGCTGGACGCGCTCGCGAGCATCCGGTCGTGCGGCATGGTGATGGACTGCAGCCCGAACCGGCCGCCGGGGGCCAGCGCCCGGTCGACCGCGGCGAAGTAGGCGGGCCAGTGCTCCGCGCCCACGGCCTCGATCATCTCGACCGACACCACGGCGTCGTACCGGCCGCGTTCCTCCCGGTAGTCGCGCAGGTGGACGGTGACGCGGTCGCCGACACCGGCCTCCTCCGCCCGCCGCACGGCCAGCGCGCGTTGCTCGGCGGAGAGGGTCAGGGAGGTCACGGTCGCGCCGCGCCGCGCGGCCCGGATGGCCAGCGCGCCCCAGCCGGTGCCGATCTCCAGCACCCGGCTGCCCGCGCGCACGCCCGCGTAGTCCAGCACGCCGTCGATCTTGCGCAGCTGCGCGTCGGCCAGCGTGCCGCCGGAGCCGTCGAACCAGGCCGACGAGTAGGTCATCGTGTCGTCGAGGAACACCCGGAACAGGTCGTTGGACAGGTCGTAGTGCCGGTGGACGTTCCGCCGCGCGTTGACGACGTCGTTGCCGTCGGAGGCGGGGTGGCGGCGTTCGACCCAGCGGCGCAGCGGCTGCAGCCCCGGCGGGATCAGGGTGGTCAGCTTCGCCGCGAACGCGGTCAGCAGGTCGGCGAGCGCGGTGGACGTCCAGTCGCCGACCATGTACCCCTCGCCGAACCCGATCTTGACGTCCACGCCGAGCCGGCGGAAGAACGCCTCGGGCCGGTGCACGCGCAGGTCGGGCGCGCCCGGACCGCCCGCGCCGAGCACCTGCCCGCCGGGCAGCAGCACGCGCACCGGCAACGCGCGCACGGCGCGGCGGAACAGGACCTCGGCGATCCGCGCCCGCACGACGGACCGGGGCGGGCTCCACAGGCCGGGCCAGACGCCCTCGCCCGGGCGGGGCAGGTCGAGGGGACGCCGGCTGGTTCTGGGCATCATGTCGGCCACTCCTGGGGCTGCCGGCGCGCGGTGCCCACAACGCCGTGGATCGCCGGCGGCCGTCGGACGGGTGGTGGCGCCGGCCCACGCGTGGCCGGCGCCCTTTCATGGTGGCACCGCCGGTGGTGCGGGCAAGTCGGTGCCGGAGCGGCGGCCCGGCGCGACTTCGGCCCGCCACCGCGCGCGAGAATGCGCACCGGAACACGTGGACCGGTCGAGGGATGGGACTGAAGATCACCGTGATCGAACAGCTGAGCGTGCGGACCGACGAGGGCGACTTCGACGCGATCGCGGCAGGCCCCGAGGACGGCCGGCCGGTGTTGCTGCTGCACGGCTTCCCGGAGGCCGCCGTCGAGTGGGAGCACCAGGTGGCGGTGCTCGGCCGCGAGGGTTTCCGCGCGGTGGCGTTCGACCAGCGCGGCTACTCCCCCGGCGTGCGGCCGGAGCGGGCGGCCGAGTACGGCGTCGACGCGCTGGTCGGCGACGTGCTGGCGGTGGCGGACTCGTTCGGCTGGTCGACCTTCGACCTGGTCGGCCACGACTGGGGCGGCGCGGTGGCGTGGTGGACCGCGGCCGAGCACCCCGAACGGGTGCGGAAGCTCGCCGTGGTGTCCACGCCGCACCCCGGCGCGTTCGCCGAGGCCCTGCGCACCGACGAGGACCAGCACCTGCGGTCCGGGTACATGACCGACTGGCGCAACGGCGGCACCGAGCAGCGGATGCTGGCCGACGACGGCGCGGCGCTGCGGCAGATGTTCGAGTGGCGGGTGCCGCCGAGCCGGGTGGACGAGTACGTGCGGCGGCTGTCCGAGCCGGGCGCGCTGACGGCCGCGCTGAACTGGTACCGCGCCGGGCGTCCGGGCGGCAAGGCCGGGAAGGTGTCCGTGCCCACGATGTACGTGTGGAGCACCGAGGACGTGGCGTTCGGGTCGACGGCGGCGTTGAGCACCGGCGACTGGGTCACCGGCCCGTACCGGTTCGAGATGCTGGAGGACGTGTCGCACTGGGTGCCGGAAGAGGCGCCGGAGGCGTTGACGGCACTCCTTTTGGAGCATCTCGCGTCCTGATTGAACCGCTGCCGCGCCGCCGCACGTGTTCTCGCGTATGACGGAGTTGACCTACTCGGAGCGCAGGGTCGCGACCCTCGCCGCGTGTGGCCACAGCAACCGGGCGATCGCGATGCGGTTGCACATCACCGTGAGCACGGTGGAACAGCACCTGACCAGGGTCTACCGCAAGCTGGCGGTGGCCAGCCGGGCGGAGTTGAGGGGGCACGAGGCCCTAGTGTGACCGCATGCCGGTCGCGGGGTTGCTGCTCGCCGCGGGCGCCGGGCGGCGGTTCGGCGGGCCCAAGGCGCTGGTGACGCACGGCGGCGTGCTGTGGGTCGACCGGGCGGCGGCGGTGCTGCGGGACGCCGGGTGCGCGCCGGTCGTCGTGGTGCTCGGCGCCTCGGCGTCGTCCGTGCGCGCGCGGGCGGCGCTGGACGGCTGCGTCGTGGTGGACAACCCCGACTGGGCCACTGGCATGGGCTCGTCGCTGCGCGCCGGGCTGGCCGCGCTGACCGGTGGCGAGGTCGGTGCGGTCGTCGACGCAGTGGTCGACGCGGTGGTCGTGCTGCCGGTGGACACGCCGGGCGTCACGGTGGCGGCGGTCGAGCGATTGGGGGCGCTGGCGTCGCCGACGGCGCTGGCGCGTGCCTCGTACGGCGGCACGCCCGGCCACCCCGTGCTGCTCGGCTCGGCGCACTGGGCGGCGGTGGCCGCGTCGGCGGTCGGTGACGCGGGCGCGCGGGACTACCTGCGGGCGCACGGTGCGCTGGACGTGCCGTGCGGCGACGTGGCCGACGGCGACGACGTGGACCACCCGCGCGACCTGCCCCGGTGAAGCGCGCCGCGCCCGGGTCGGCTTCTCCGTGCCGGGCCGCTCGCGGTGGCGGTCGGGCGCGGCGGCAGTTCCTTCAGGCCGACGTCGGGCGTTGCTCCTCGGCGTCCGGCTGCACGACGGGCAGCGGGCCGGAGATGATGCGCGGCATCGGCACGTCGAGCGGCGGCTCGGTGTCCGCGGTCCAGCGGTCCGGCCCGTCCACGTGGGTCGCGAGCAGGGCACGTGCCTCCGCGGTCGCCTCCTGCACGATCTCGCGGGCGCGCTGCTCGGCCTCGGCCAGCCGCCGTTGCGTCTCCTGCTCGGTCTCGTCGAGCAGCACGGCCTGCTGCCGCGCCACCTCCTCGGCCCGCTTGAGCATCTGCTCGCTGCGCTCCCGCGCGTCGGTCTCGAAGGCGTCCGCCTTCTGCCTGGCCACGTGCATCAGGTAGCGGATGCAGCCGGACACCGCGTTGTCCTTCGCGTAACCCGCGTGCAGCACCCGGTACTCGCCGAGCTCGCTGCGCGCGTCCTCCAGCTCCCGCATCAGGTCGTCGGCGGTGGCCACGGCGCCGTCCCGGTCCGTCCGCAGCACCTCCAGCTCCTCCCGCAGGCGGGCCAGCTCCCACCTGGTGCGGATCAGCTCCTCGTCCACTTGTCGCCGGTCGTAGCCGCGCCACCGCACGGGGAAGGGCGTGCCCTGGGACTTGTCGATGTGCATGGCTGCCGCCGTTCCGGACGACTCAGCCCCGGGCCAGCGCCACGAGGTCGTCCATGGTGCCGTTGAACAGGTTCTGGTCGATCGGGGTCGACGTGTGCTGCCAGATCGCGTGCGCCGACCAGCGGTGCGGCAGCGGGCCCACGCTGTCGGCGTAGCGGGCCACCCACACCGGGTTCGTCGCGGTGAAGTCACCGAGGCGGCCCGTGCACAGGTCCCACCACGTGGTGGACGTGTAGATCACCGGCCAGCGGCCGGTGCGGAAGTGGTAGGTGTCGCTGAACTGGCGGATCCAGGCCACCATCGCCTCGGGCGCGAGGCCGTAGCACTTGTCGTCGCCGTACGGGTTGTACTCGACGTCGAGGGCGCCGGGCAGCGTGCTGCCGTCGGCGGCCCAGCCGCCGCCGTGGTCGACGAAGTAGTTCGCCTGCGCCGCGCCGTCGGACTTGTCGGGCAGCGCGAAGTGGTACGCGCCGCGGACCATGCCCACCTGGTGCGAGCCGCCGTACTGCTGGCCGTAGTTCGGGTTGACGTAACCGGTGCCTTCGGTGGCCTTGACGTAGGCGAACCGCATCCCCTGGTTCCACCAGTGCGGCCAGTCGACGTCGCCCTGGTGGCTGCTCACGTCCATGCCCGGGACGGTCGGGCCGGTGAGCACGAGTTCGTCCGCGTCGACCGGGTTCGCGCCCTCGTGCTTGGCGATCTGCGAGCCCGCGGCGTGGTCGGCGGCGTCCTCCGCGCCCGGCTCCGCCCCGGTCGCCGGCACGTGCAGGGCGGCGAGGCAGGCGAGCACCACCGCCGACGCGGTCGCGAGGGACGGCCACTTGTGGGATCGCGCCGGCATTGGACTTCCTCCCCGTCACCCCGCCTCGGCGGAGCCGTGCTCGACTCGGCGACTCGCGGCGGCTCGGCGCCGGCTCGCGGCCGTGGCTTTCTGCTCGAACGGCTACCACCGCTGGTGCCCGGACAACCTGAAGAAGTCGTTTACACCTGAACGAATGACAGAAGCCGTCTTTCGCGGCACGCCACGTGATCGAATGGTGTGCGTGGGTGACGATCAATTCGTCGACCGCCGGGGAAAGCCGGCATGAAGTTCCACTTCCGGGGGCACTCACCCGGTGAGCGCGACGCACAGAAGGTGAGAACCATGACCTCGACCTCAGTGGATTGGGAGCCGTTCATCGAGTCACTGCACGAGGCGGCCGGCCTGTGGGACCGCGGCCTCGCGTGCCGGGCCAGTCGACAGCAGGTCGACGAGGACGTCGACGCCGACCCGCCGCGGGTCGTGCCGATCACCGAGGCCGAGGCGGAACGGCTGATGAGGGCCGTGGCGTTCCTCGCGCGGCGGCTCAGCGTGGCCGCCGAGTGCGTCGTCTACGTGACCGCCGAGTCGAGGCTGGAACCCACCGAGGGCGATCCGGGGGCGCAGGCCGACGCGCTGTCGCTGACCGCGCTGCACGCCGCCGCGATGCGGCACGCGGCCGACCTCGCCAGCGCCGCCTTCAACCGCTCCGACGCCCACTACGACGCGGCGTAGCACCACCGTGCGTAGAATCGTCCACGAACGGGTGAACAATGCGGTGTTAAACGTCGGACCGCGATTGTCCAGACGTTGCGGTGAACCCGACTCCGCGGTGTTTCCGCCGCCCGTCCGAGCGTAACTCCCCAGTCATGCGCACCGCCTCCCTCGCGAAACTCATGGGCCTCTGCCTCGTGGCCGGGTTGCTGCTCGCCGGGATGGCGATCCCGGTCGTCGGAGCCGCCGGCCTGGTGTCGAACCGGATGAGCGACCACGTCGCGGCCACCACGGTCAACATGCTGGACTCGCCGCCGCCGCTGATGACGACGATCACGGACAAGGACGGCGTCCCGTTCGCCTACCTCTACGACCAGTACCGCGTGCTCACGCCGCCGGACAAGGTCGCGCAGGTCATGAAGGACGCGCTGGTGTCCGCCGAGGACCGCCGGTTCTACGAGCACCACGGCGTCGACTGGCTGGCCACGCTGCGCGCCGCGATGCGCAACCAGTCCGAGGGCAGCACCACGCAGGGCGCGTCGACGATCACGCAGCAGTACGTCAAGAACCACCTCGTGCACGTGCTGGAGCGGGAGGACGTCAGCGGGCAGAAGAAGGCGCAGGAGCAGACGATCGCCCGCAAGCTGCGCGAGGCGCGCATCGCCGTGCACGTCGAGTCCCAGCTGAGCAAGGACGAGATCCTGTCGCGGTACCTGGACGTGGTGCCGTTCGGCGGCACGATCTACGGCATCGCGGCGGCGTCCCAGGCGTACTTCAACACCACGCCGGACGTGTTGACCGTGCCGCAGGCGGCGATGCTCGCCGGGATGGTGAACAGCCCGACGTTCCTCGACCCGGAGGCCCGGCCGGACAAGGCGGTCGAGCGGCGGAACATGGTCATCGACCTGATGGTGGAGAACGCCAAGCTGTCGCACGAGCAGGCCGAGGTGCACAAGCGCGCGCCGCTGGGTTTGGCCACGCCGGTCCGTCCACTGTCGACGGGGTGCGTCGGGTCCGGGGTGGAGTTCGGGTTCTACTGCTCGTTCGTGGTCAATCACCTGACCCGCAACGGTTACTCGTTGAACGAGTTGAAGATCGGCGGCTACACGATCCAGACCACCCTGGACCGCGACCTCACGCGGCAGGCCAAGCAGGCGGCCGAGGCGCAGGTGCCGAAGACGACGGAGGGCATCGCGAACACGGCGGCGGTCGTGCGGCCGGGCAAGGAGCGGCACGAGGTGGTGGCGCTGGCGGCCAACCGCGACTACGGGCTGCACAAGGACCAGTTCCAGACGCAGTTCGACCTGCCGAGCGCGGTGGAGAACAAGTTCGGTGCCGGGTCGGTGTACAAGGTGTTCACGGCCGCGGCGGCGTTGGAGAAGGGCGGGCTCGGGATCGAGAGCATCGTCGAGTCGCCCGGTTCGCACACCTCACGCGTGTTCCGCGGTGGCGCGCCGGGGTGTCCCGGCACCGGTGAGCCGTTCACGTACTGGTACTGCCTGCGCAACCACGACGGCAGCTACCCGCCCCGGATGCCGTTGAAGGAGGCGTTGGCGACCTCCCCCAACACGGCGTTCGTGATCCTGGAGGAGCGGGTCGGGTTGGACTCGGTGGTCGACATGGCGTACCGGCTGGGGATGCGGGACACGTTGGCGACGAACATCGCGGGCGTGCCGCCGGACCCGAAGTCGAAGCAGAAGGAGTTGAGGGTGACGCAGGCGGACTTCTACAAGGGGTCCGGGAACGCGTCGTTCACCCTCGGGCCGGCGCCGACCAGCACGCTGGAACTGGCGAACGTGGCGGCGACCCTGATGTCGGGCGGCGTGTGGTGCCCGCCGACGCCGATCATGAAGATCACCGACCGGCACGGGAAGGACACGGGGTACGCCGACCAGCCGTGCGAGCAGGCCGTGGAGGAGCCGTTGGCGAACGCGCTGGCGGTCGGGCTGAGCGAGGACGACCAGGGTCGCGGCACGGCCGCGGCGGCGGCGAAGGATTTCGGGTGGACCCGGCCGGCGCTCGGGAAGACCGGGACGACGGAGGAGTACAAGTCAGCCGCGTTCCTGGGTGCGACAGCCGACTACGCCGGGGCCGTGCAGGTGTTCAACGACAGCACGTCGCCACGGGGCATCTGCGTGAAGGCGGGCCCACCCCGCCTGTGCGGCGAGGGTGACATCTACGGCGGCACCCTGCCCGCGAAGACGTGGTTCGACTTCATGACCAAGGCCCACGCCAACCTGCCGGAGAAACCACTGCCCCCGGTAGAACCCCGCTACCGCCGCCCCTGACGGGCCGCCGACCACCACACCCGCCCCGGTCCCCACCCCCGGCACCCGCCACGCCCGACCCGTCACCCCGCCACGCCCGCCCCGGTCCCCACCGGCACCCCTCATGCTCGTCCCGGTCCCCGCCCGTCACACCATCGAGTGATCATCGCCCGAAAATGTACGGAAACACTGTTACCGCCCCTCGGTTGATTATGCCGAGCGCCGAACCACCCCGCCGTCCCTCACCACCCCGACCCCACCCGACACACCACCAGGGCCCCACGACCAGGGCCCCACCACCACGCCGCCGCCCCCACCGCCCACCGCCACGCCTCGCACCCGCCTCCCACCGCCCACCTGCCGCCGCCCACCTCCCGCCGCCCACCGCCCACCTCCCACCGCTACGCCTCGCACCCACCGCCCACCTCCCACTGCCACGCACCCGCCACGCCTCGCACCCGCCTCCCAACGACTCCCTGCCCGCCGCCGCCCCAGCGATCCAGCCCCGCCCGGGCGACCCACCCGCCTCCCAGCCATCCCCGATCGACGCGACCCGGCCCGCACATGCATCCTGACGACGCCCGGCCGGCACGGGTCGCCCCGGCGACGCGGGCCCGAACGGATTGCCCCTTGCAGCGCACCCCTTGCAGCGCACCCCGAGCGACTACCCGCCCGCACCCGGCCCACCCCGGTGCCGCCCGGCCCGTCGCGACCCGCGCGCGACGCGGCCCCACGCGCACCCCGGCGTCAGACAAGCCTCACCTCCACCCCTGCCTCACGAATCCGGCTCACCTCCTCCTCCGGCGCGTCCGAGTCGGTGACCAGCACGTCGATCTCCTCCACCGGGCACACCCGCCCGAACGCCGTGCGCCCGAACTTCGAGCTGTCGATCGCCGCGATCACCCGCGCCGACGCCTCGACCGCCGCCCGCTTCACCGCGCCCTCGCCCAGGTCGTGCGCCGACACCCCGTTGCGCGCACTCAGCCCACAGCTGCCGAGCACCATCGTGTCGAACCGCATCACGCGGAACGCGTGCTCCGTCAACGGCCCCACGAACGCGAGCTCACCGGGCCGGATGTCGCCACCCGGCAACACCATCCGCACCTGCTCCGCGCCCCGCAGCTCGTCCGCCGAGTGCAACGACAGCGGCAGGACGGTCAGCCGCCGGTCGACCAGCCACCGCGCCACCTCCACCGCGGTGCTGCCGCCGTCGAGCACCACGGTCTCGCCGTCGTCCAGCAGACCGGCGACCGCGCCACCGATCCGCCGCTTCGCCTCCAACCGCTGCCGCGCCCGCGCCGCGTAAGGCGTCTCCTCCCCCGTCAACATGCTCACCGCCGCACCGCGCACGCGCCGGAGCAGCCCTTCCCGCTCCAGCACGTCGAGATCGCGCCGCACCGTCATCTCCGAAGTGCCCACCAGGTCCGCCAGGACACCGACGGACACCCGCTCGCCGCCCCGCAAGCGGTGGAGGATTTTCTCGTGACGCCAGGACACATCCATGGCGTTCATTTGAACACCGGAGATGTTCGAGGGTCAACACCCTGGCGAGTGATGGGACGATCCGGTAGGACTTGGCACCGGCACCGTTTGGTATAGACCACTGGAGGACCGCATGACGACCGAGCCCGTGACCGACACCGACTACGGCGACGTCGTGCGCACCCACCTCACCAGGGTGGAGCAGCAGAACGCGGCGGCCCTGGACGACGTGGCCGAACTGGTGCTGGCGAGCGTCCGCGCGGACGGCATGGTGCTCACGGCGGGCGCGGGCCACTCCCTCGCCGCCGTCGCCGAGACGTTCTACCGCGCCGGCGGCCTCGCCTGCGTCCGCCCGATCTACCACCCCGAACTGCTGCCCATGCACGGCGCGGTGAGCAGCACGTCCGCCGAACGCCGCTCCGGCCTCGCCGCCGAGGTGCTGCGCGAAGCGGGCCTGGCCGCGCACGACGTGCTGTTCGTCTTCTCCACCTCCGGCGTGAACCCGTACCCGGTGGAGCTGGCCGTGCTCGCGGCGGACGCGGGCTGCCCCGTGGTCGCGGTGACGTCGGTCGCGGCGAGCGCGCTCGCACCCCGCCGTGCGGGCACCACGCTCGCCGAGAACGCCACCGTGGTGCTGGACAACATGGTGCCGCCGGGCGACGCGACCTACCCGCTCGCGAACCCCGTCACCGCCGCCGTGTCCACGATCGCGACCGCGTTCCTGTGGAACCTGCTGATGGTGCGCCTGTTCGACAAGGCCGCCGAGGCGGGCGTGCCGCTGCCGCTGTGGCGCAGCGCGAACGTCGAGGGCGGCGACGCGGCCAACGCCGACCTGCTGCGCAAGTACCAGACTCGGGTGCCGCAGCTGGGCTGAGTCGGCTTTCACGAATTCTCCACACGTCCGGGTTAATCTCCGGACGCCAAGGGGGGAATTTCGTGAACAAGAGGATGAAACGCTGGGTGTTGGCAGGTGGGGGCGCCGCGGCGGTCACGGTGATCGTCTCGGGCGTGCTCGTGCTGTGGTCGGGCGACGAGCCCTCAGCCAAGAAGCCCGAACGGGTGGCTCCGGGCGTCGTCGCCCAGCAGTTCTTCACCGCCATGACGTCCGGTCAGGCGGGACAGGCGGCGGCGGTCACCGACGCGGCGGACGCGGCCGGCGCGGTGATCGCCCGCACCCGGCAGGGCATGCCGGGCGCGTCGTTCCAGGCGCAGCTCGGCCGGCTGCCGCAGGTCGCCGACGGCGTCACGACGGCCGAGGTGGACGCGAACGTCACGTGGACGTTGCCGGGCGGCGTGCCGCTCGAGTACGCGACCAAGGTCGAGCTGCGGCTGGTGGACGACCGGTGGCTCGTGCACTGGTCGCCGTCCGTGCTGCACCCGCAGCTCGCGGAGGGCCAGAGCCTGGCCTACACCACGACGCCCGCGGACGGCCAGTTGTTCGACCGCACGGGTCGGCCGGTGCCGGCGGACTTCGCGCCCGTGGTGATGAACTCCGTGCGGCAGGCCGTCGGCACGTTGAAGGGCACGCCGGGGTGGCGGGTCGCCGTCGTGGACGCGGCGGGGACGGCGGTGGCCGTGCTCCAGGAGCAGAAGGCGCAGGCCGCGCGGTCGATGACGGTCACGCTGGACCCCAAGACGCAGGCCGCCGCGCAGGCCGCGGTCGACCAGGTCGGCGGTCAGCAGGCCATGCTGGTGGCGGTCCAGCCGTCGACCGGCGAGATCCTTGCGGTGGCGCAGAACGCGGCGGTCGGGAACGACCCGCTCGCGCTCTACGGCCACTACGAGCCGGGGTCGACGTTCAAGGTCGTCACGGCGACCGCGGCGTTGACCGGTGGCCTGGCCACGGCGGACACCCCGGTGGCGTGCCCGGGCAAGGCGACCATCGGCACCCGGCAGATCACCAACGACGACTCGTTCGAGCTGGGCACGGTGCCGCTGCACCGGGCGTTCGCGGCGTCGTGCAACACCAGCTTCAGCCGGCTCGCGGCGGACCTGCCCGCGACCGCGCTGCCCCAGGCCGCCGCCTACTTCGGGCTCGCGTCGGACTTCACGGTCGCGGGCATCACCACGAACACCGGCAAGATCCCGCCCGCCGAGTCCGTGCCGGCCAGGGTGGAGGCGGGCATCGGCCAGGGTGAGACGCAGGTGACGCCGTTCGGCATGGCGCTGGTCGCGGCCACGGTCGCCAACGGCCGCACGCCCGTGCCGCAGCTGATCCGGGAGATCCCGACCGAGGGCCAGGCGCCGGCGGCGTTGCCCGGTGGGGTGACGGGCGCGTTGCGCTCGATGATGGCCGAGGTCGTCACCGGCGGCACGGCGCGCGAACTGGCCGGGTACGGCGCGGTGCGCGGCAAGACCGGGACCGCCCAGTTCGGTGACGGCACGCGGTCGCACGGCTGGTTCATGGGCTACCGGGGTGACGTCGCGTTCGCCGTGCTGGTGGTGAACGGCGGCTCGTCCAAGGTCGCGGTGGCCGCCACCAGCACGTTCCTCGGCGCGCTCTAGCGGCACCTTCCGCGTGGCGCGCCCGGACGGCACGCGGTCAGACGGCCGACTCCAGGTCCGCGGCGGGCGCTTCGTCGAACTGCGTGCGGTACAGCTCGGCGTAGCGCCCCTCGGCCGCCAGGAGTTCGGCGTGCGTGCCGCGTTCCACCACGCGCCCGGCCTCCACGACCAGGATCTGGTCGGCCGCGCGGATCGTGGACAGCCGGTGCGCGATCACCACCGCCGTCCGACCGCGCAACGCCTCGGTCAGCGCGACCTGCACCGCGGCCTCCGACTCGGAGTCCAGGTGCGCGGTCGCCTCGTCCAGGATGACCACGCGCGGCCGGGCCAGGAGCAGCCGGGCGATGGTGAGCCGCTGCCGTTCGCCGCCGGAGAGCCGGTAGCCGCGTTCGCCGACCACGGTGTCGAGGCCGTCGGGCAGCGATTCGACGAGGTGGTCCAGGCGCGCGCGGCGCAACGCGTCCCACAGCTCGTCCTCGGTCGCCTCCGGTCGCGGGTAGGTCAGGTTCGCGCGGATCGTGTCGTGGAACAGGTGACCGTCCTGGGTGACGACGCCGACGGTCTGCCGGATCGAGTCGAACGCCAGCTCGCGCACGTCCACACCGGACAGCCGGACCGCGCCGGAGTCGGTGTCGTAGAGCCGCGGGACGAGTGAGGCGATGGTCGACTTGCCCGCGCCGGACGAGCCGACGAGCGCCACCATCCGACCGGGCTCGGCGCGGAAGCTGATGCCGTGCAACACCTCCTCGCCACCGCGTGTGTCCAATGTGGCCACTGATTCCAACGAGGCCAGTGAGACCTTGTCCGCCGCCGGGTAGGCGAAGCGGACGTCGTCGAACTCGACGGAGACCGGGCCGTCGGGCACGCGGCGCGGTTGGTCCGGTTCGGCGATCATCGGTTTGAGGTCGAGGACTTCGAAGACGCGTTCGAACGACACGAGCGCGGTCATCACGTCGACCCGCGCGTTGGCGAGGGCGGTGAGCGGCGAGTAGAGGCGGGTCAGCAGGAGGGCGAGCGACACGACGGTGCCGGCGGCCAGGTCGCCGGTCAGCGCGAGGTAGCCGCCGAGGCCGTAGACCAGGGCTTGGGCGAGGGCGGAGACCAGGGTCAGGCCGGTCATGAACCAGCGTGTGGCCATCGCCGTGCGGACGCCGATGTCGCGGACGCGCGCGGCCCGTTCGCCGAACTCGGCGCTCTCGTCCTCCGGTCGGCCGAACAGCTTCACCAGCGTCGCGCCCGGTGCGGAGAACCGCTCGGTCATCTGGGTGGTCATGCCCGCGTTCAGGGTCGAGGCTTCGCGCTGGAGGTCCGCCATCCGGTTGCCCATGCGCCGCGCGGGGATCACGAAGACGGGCAGCAGCACCAGGGCGAGCGCGGTCACCTGCCACGAAAGAGTGAACATCACGCCCAGGGAGAGCCCCAGTTGGATGACATTGGTGACCACGCCGGAGAGCGTCGAGGTGAACGCCCGCTGCGCGCCGATCACGTCGTTGTTCAACCGGCTGACCAACGCGCCGGTGCGCGTTCGGGTGAAGAACGCGATGGGCATGCGCTGCACGTGCTCGTACACGGCGCGCCGCAGGTCGTGGATGAGGCCTTCCCCGATCCGCGCCGACTGCCACCGCTCGACCAACCCGAGCCCCGCGTCCACCACCGCGATGACCGCGATCACCACGGCCAGCCACACGACGACCGACACGTCCCGGCCGCCGACGATCGCGTCCACCACGCGTCCCGCCAACACCGGCGTGCTGACCGCGAGCACCGCCGACACGACCGTGAGCAGCAGGAACACGACCAACTTCGCCCGGTGCGGCCCGGCGAACGCCAGCACTCGCCGGAACGTCCCACGTCGCACCGCCGTCGGCGCGTCCGACGCACGCATCGCGCTGCGCATCAATCCCCAGGATCCGTCCACGCCAGACGGTAACGCCACCGGCCCTCTCGACGTTCCCGCACCCGCCGGCGACACGCGGTCAGGGAAGCGTTTGCGTAGGGCTCCGGCTCCGGCTCCGGCTCCGGCCCCGGCTCCGGCTCGGGCTCCGGCTCCGGCTCCGGCTCGGGGTCGGGGTCGGGGTCGGGCTCCGGCTCGGGGTCGGGCTCCGGCTCGGCTGCGTGGGCGGGGTGGCGGTGGGCGGGGCGGGGTGGCGGCGGAGCGGGGTGGCGGCGGTGGGGCGGAGTGGTTCGGGGTAGGCGGGGTGGTTCGGGGCTCGGTCATATCAACCGATGTACGGGAACAGTGTTTCCGTACATTTTTGGCCCGATCTCACCCGATCGTGTTCGGCCGCACGTCAGCTCTGACCGCCGAGCAGGGCGGTCAGCTCACCGAGGCGGCGCAGCTGGGCCTCGCGCTCGGCCCGCAGCTGCTCCTCCTCCGAAGCACCATCGGCCGCAGACGCCAGCAGCGCCAACGTCTCCCGCACGGCGCCGGGCATCGGCTGCAGCAACTGCCCGACGAACGCGTCGACCGCGCCGTCCAACCCGTCCACGGGCACGACGGAGTTCGCGAGGCCGATCCGCAACGCCTCCTCGGCGCCGACCCGCCGCCCCGTCAGGCAGATCTCGGCCGCGCGCGAGTACCCGACCAGGCGCACCAGGGGCAGCGTGCCGCCGAGGTCGGGCACCAGGCCGAGCGAGGTCTCGGCCATGCAGAACTTGGCGTCGTCGGCGGCCACGCGGAAGTCGCACGCCAGGGCGAGCTGGAAGCCCGCGCCGATCGCGTGCCCGCGCACCGCGGCGATCGTCACCCGAGCCGGGTCGCGCAGCCAGCGGAAGCCCTCTTGGAACTCCGCGATCAGCGCGGCGCCTGCTTCGGGTCCCCGTCGCGTGATCTCCGGCAGACCCGGTTCGCCCTCCACCGGGGCGCCCGTGAACATGCGCCGGTCGAGCCCGGCGGAGAAGGCGCGACCGGAACCCCGGACGACCACGACGCGGACGTCCGGGCCCAGCTGTTCACCGATCGTCCGCAACGCCACCCAGGTCGACGGCGTCTGTGCGTTGAGCACGTCGGGACGGTCGAGCGTGATCGTCGCGCGCGGTCCGTCCACGACGAGCCGCACGCCTCCGCGTTCCAGCAGGTCGGCGTCGATGGTGGTCGGTGCCGACATGCGTGAACCTCCGGGTTTCGTCAGGCGTCGTCTCTCCCCGACGCCATGTGGTTACCGGAGGGTAGCTTACTTCTTCTTCGTGCGGGTGGCGCCACCGCGACCGCGCAGCTGCACACCGGACTCGCTGAGAACCCGGTGCACGAAGCCGTAGGAGCGCCCGGTGGACTCGGCCAACGCCCGGATGCTCGCGCCCTTTTCGTACTTCTTCTTCAGGTCAGCGGCCAGCTTGTCCCGCGTGGCGCCGGTGATCCGGGCGCCCTTCTTCAGGTCAGCCACCTTGTCCCGCCTTCCGTAGACAGCAGGTCGGGCCTTCGAAAGCCCCTGTCGTCGCAATGATCGAACACGAAGACCAAGAACGCCAGGTGATCAAGCGAAATGATCTGCGAGCGGTCGTTTGATCACGCAGAGTCGATCAGTGCTCACGTTCGGGTGAGAGAGGCGAAACCCCTTGCCTCAGGCCAACTGCACGAGCTCCAGGTACTCCTGGGACCAGTGGTCCTCGGTGCCGTCGGGCAGCAGGATCACCCGCTCGGGCTCAAGCGCCTCCACCGCGCCCGGGTCGTGCGTGACGAGGACGACCGCCCCCTCGTACCGCCGCAACGCGTCGAGCACCTGCTCGCGGCTGGCCGGGTCGAGGTTGTTCGTCGGCTCGTCGAGCAGCAGCACGTTCGCCGCGCTCGACACCAGGCCGGCCAGCGCCAACCGGGTCTTCTCGCCGCCCGACAGGGTGCCGGCGGGCTGGTCGAGCTGCTCACCGCTGAACAGGAACGTGCCCAGCAGCGAGCGCAGCTGCTGCTCCGGTGTGTCCGGCGCGGCGTGGCGGATGTTCTGCCACACCGTGGCCTCGTGGTCGAGCGTCTCGTGCTCCTGGGCGAAGTACCCGAGCTTGAGGCCGTGACCGGCGATCACCTCGCCGCTGTCCGGGCGTTCCATGGAGCCGATCAGCCGCAGCAACGTGGTCTTGCCGGCGCCGTTCAGCCCGAGGATGACCACGCGTGATCCGCGGTCGATGGCCAGGTCGACGCCGCTGAAGACCTCCAGCGAGCCGTACGACTTGCTCAAACCCTCCGCGGTCAACGGCGTCCGGCCGCACGTGGCGGGCTGCGGGAAGCGGATCTTCGCGACCTTGTCCGCCTGGCGGGTGTCGTCCAGGCCGGACAGCAGCTTCTCGGCGCGGCGGGCCATGTTCTGCGCGGCGACCGCCTTGGTGGCCTTCGCGCGCATCTTGTCGGCCTGCGCCATGAGCGCGCCGGCCTTCTTCTCCGCGTTGGCGCGCTCGCGCCGGCGGCGCTTCTCGTCGGCGGCGCGCGCTTCGAGGTACTTCTTCCAGCCCATGTTGTAGATGTCGACCTCGCCGCGCGTCGCGTCGAGGAACCACACCTTGTTGACCACGTCGTCGAGCAGCTCGACGTCGTGGCTGATCACGACCAGGCCGCCCTCGTGCGACTTGAGGAACCCGCGCAGCCACGCGATCGAGTCGGCGTCGAGGTGGTTCGTCGGCTCGTCGATGAGCAGGATCGTGCTGGACTTCGCGCCGACACCGCCCTCGGAGGCGGCGAACAGGATGCGGGCCAGCTCGACGCGGCGGCGCTGACCGCCGGACAGCGTGCGCAGCGGCTGGGCGAGCACGCGGTCGGCCAGGCCGAGGTTGGCGCAGATGCGGGCGGCTTCGCTCTCGGCCGCGTACCCGCCGAGGGCGGCGAACCGCTCTTCGAGGCGGCCGTACTTGCGCACGGCGGCCTGCAGCTCGGCGTCGTCGACCAGCTCGGCCATCGTGGACTGCATCTTCTCCAGGTCGCGGAGCAGCTGGTCCAGGCCTCGTGCGGACAGCACGCGGTCCTTGGCGATGACCGACAGGTCGCCCTCGCGCGGGTCCTGCGGCAGGTAGCCGAGCTCGCCGCTGCGGCGGATGTCGCCCGCGTACGGCTGGCCCTCGCCCGCGAGGACGCGCAGCGACGTGGTCTTGCCCGCGCCGTTGCGGCCGACGAGGCCGATGCGGTCGCCGGCCTGGACGCGGAGGGTGGCGTCGGACAGCAGGATGCGCGAGCCCGCGCGCAACTCGAGATCGGTTGCGGTGATCAAGTTCTACTCCGGGTGTGTGGTCATGCGAGGTCAACGGCGCGGCCGGCGCGGGACCTACTCGATGAGGATGACCACGAGCCCCAGTCTACGGGGTGGGCGCCACTGGATTAGCAGTGTGTGTCCACCGGCATACATTGCGCGGTATGACTTCGGACTTCACGGGCAGGGCGGCCCTGGTCACGGGCGCCAGTCGGGGTATCGGGCACGGCATCGCGCTGGAGCTGCTGTCGCGCGGCGCGTCGGTGGCGATCACGTCGCGCAAGGCGGAGGCGGTCACGGCGGCGGCCGAGTCGCTGGCGGTCACGGCCGGCGTTTCACCTGATCGTGTGCTTGCGGTGCCGGGCAACGCGGGCAACGCCGACGACCGGGCGCAGGCCGTCGAGTCGACCCTGGAGCGGTTCGGGCGGCTGGACGTGCTCGTGAACAACACCGGCATCAACCCCGTGTTCGGCGCTCTGATGGACGCCGACCTCGACGCGGTGCGGAAGATCTTCGACGTCAACGTGGTCGCCGCGCTCGGGTTCGTGCAGCTGGCGTGGAAGGCGTGGATGAGCGAGCACGGCGGCGCGGTGGTGAACGTCGCGTCGGTGGGAGGGATCCGGTCGACCGGGGTGATCGGGGCGTACGGGGCGAGCAAGGCGGCGCTGATCCGGTTGACGGAGGAGCTGGCGTGGCAGCTCGGGCCGAAGGTGCGGGTGAACGCGGTCGCGCCGGCGGTGGTGAAGACCCGGTTCGCCGAGGCCCTGTACACGGGACGGGAGGAGGAGGCGGCGGGCGGATACCCGATGAAGCGGCTCGGGACGCCGGAGGACGTGGCGCGGCTGGTCGCGTTCCTGGCTTCGGACGCCGCCGAGTGGATCACCGGTGAGACCGTGCGCGTGGACGGCGGGCTGCTCGCCACGGGAACGTTGGCGTAGGTCGGCCTCACGGCGGGTCGACGGCGGGGCTCCTCACGGACGAGTCCCGCCGCTGGTGCCAGTGCGTGGCGAGGGCGGGCCGCACGTTGCGGGCGGTGCCGGCAGGTCGTGGGGCCGGTGGTCAGCGGGTGGTGGTTCGCAGGGGTTCGGTGCCGGTGGACTGGGCGGTGGTGCCGGGGCTCGTGGTCCTCACGGTCGTGGTGGTCGTCGTCGAGGTGGAACTGGGGCTGGTCGTGGTCCCGGTGCGGCCGGGTCTGGTCGTGGTGGTGGGGGTCGTGGACGCCGGGATCTCCGCCGACGACGAGACGCCGGGGTCCGTGGTCGTGGGAGAAGGGCTGGACTGGGTCGAACTGCTCGTGGTGGGGATCGGCGGGCCCGCCGGGCTGTTGTCGTCCTGCCTCGGGGGCTGGTTCAGGGCGAAGGCGACCACCACCGCGACCACGGCGGTGCCGGTGCCGGTCGCGGCCACGGCGTAGGTGCGCCGGCGGCGTTTGACGGCGGCGCCGCGGTGGACGATGTCCACGGCCCCGAACGTGCGTGGCTGCGGCTTGATGTTCAGTTGTTCGAACGTCTTCTTCAGCTCGTCCTCAAGCACCGCGCGACACCTCCTGCCACAACTCGCCGAACTCCGGTCCCAGCCTTTGCCGCAACGCCTTGAGGCCGCGGCTCGTGTTGCTCTTCACCGTGCCCACGGAGCAACCGAGGGCCGCGGCCGTCTCCTCCACCCCCAGGTCGTGCCAGTACCGCAGCACGAGCGTCGCCCGCTGCTTCGCGGGCACGGCGCCCAACGCCTGCCACACCACCAGCCGGTCCTCGCTCAGCACCCCGGGCTCGGGCACCTCCGGCATCGCGTCGGTGAGCTTCTCCCGTTTCCACCGCACGCGGCGGCGCTCGGCCAGGAACGTGCGCACCACGATCTGCCGGAGGTAGCCGTCGAGCCCGTCACGCCGCACCAGCTTCGGCCCGGCCAGGTAGAGCTTGAGGAACGCGGACTGCACCACGTCTTCGGCCTCGTGGTGGTTGCCGCACAACAAGAACGCGGTGAAGCGCATCGAGTCGGCACACCGGTCGAAGTAGTGGGTGAACTCCGCGTCCCAGCTCACGCCGTCAGCGCCTCGTGGTGACGGTCGTGGTCGGCAGCGGCGGCCTGGTGGTCGTGGTCGTCGCCGGGAACGACGCGCCCGGCGACGTGGTCACCGTGGTCGTGGTCGCCGGCGGCTGGGACGAGGTCGGCTCCGGGCGCAGGGTGGTCGTCGTCGGCCACGGCCCGGGGCTGGTGCTGATCGGCGGCTCGGTGACCGTCGACTGCGGCGTGGTCTCGATCGGCGCGGTGGTCGGCGGCGAGGTGGCGATCGGCGACGTGGTGATCGGCGACGTGGTGACCGAGGTGACGGGAGGCGTGGTCGTGGTCGACGCGGGCGCTTCGTCGCCACCGCCGGACGCCAGCGCGGTCCCGGCCACGGCGATGCCGCCGAGCACGACGGCCCCGGCCGCCAGCGCGAGTCGTTTGCGCAGCAAGACTGCTCCTCGGGTTCGCGGGGCCACCGCGGTTCGGCGCCCCCTCACCCTTATGAATGCGGTCGGGTGCGGCGGGGGTTGTCACGAGTTCCGGGAGTTTCCCGGACGACGATCTCCACCGCCCGGGCCCGGACGGCGGCCTCGTCCAGCACCGCCCGCCGAGGCTCCGGCACATCCAACACGCGCGGCGACGCCAACGCGAACACGTCGCTCAGCCGTGGGTCACCCCGCAGGGCGTCCAACGCCTGACGGTCACCACCGAGCACGACCGCGTCCAGCTCACCGAGCCGTGGCGCCAACACCCTCGCCGCGTCGTCCGCCGCCGCCTGGAGCGCGACCCGCGCCTGCCCCTCCCGACGCCGCGCGAACCGCTGCTGCGACCACCCGCCCGCCTTGTTGCGCCCGTGCACCTGACGACTGTCCGTGGTCGACACCAGCACGACGCCGTCCTGCGCCACGCCGATGCTGTGCCCGCCGAGCCGCACCAGCAGCAGCCCTATCCGGCGCGGCGCGAGCGCGTACGCCAGCAACGCGTCCAGCACCAGACCTTCAGCCTCACCTTGAGGGGTGAATTCACCGAACGCGGCCGACACCGAGGCCGTGGCCCCGTCCACCGCCGTGACCAGGCAACGACCAGGCGTCACCGACGTCGAGACCACCCCGCCGTGCCGCGCGGCGAACCGCGAGAACCACCCGTCCAGGCGTTCGGGCGGCACCTCGACCGCCCGGCCGCCGCCGGAGACCGGGCGGACCTTGGTCACGGCGGCGCGGCGTTCATGCCGGCGCGACCGCGACCCAGACCGGCAGCGGGTGCCCGCACTCGGCGGGCGAGAGCCGCTGCACGGCGCCGAACCCGGCGTCGGTCAGCGAGGCGGAGATCTGCTCGGGCGACAGCACGCGGTGCCGGGTCGACACGGTGTTCGCGACCTCCCACGTCTCCGCGCCGCGCACCAGCCGCACGACCTCCAAGGCGTAGGACTCGCCGTCGGCCGACCAGTCCCACAGCTGCACGGTCACCTGCCGCTCCGGACCGCGCCCGGACACCTTCGGCGGCGGCGCGGTGGGCCGGAGCCGGCCGAGTTTGTCCAGCTCGGGGACGGCGGCGACGAACAGGCCGCCGGGCCGCAGCGCCTGGCGGGCGAGCAGCAGCGCCTGGTCGAGCGCGTTCTCGTGCGCCAACCGGGGCAGCAGGTCGTCGCCCGCGCGGACCACGTCGACGGGCGGCCCACCGCGGTGGCGCACGACGTCGAGCAGGTCGAGCACCACGTGGTGGCCGTCGCCGAGCACGGCGGCGGCGACCTCCGTCAACGGGTCCTCCGGCAGGGGCACGAGGTCCTGGGCGGCGGTCACCGGGCACACAGTAGGCCCAACGGATCAACGACCGCCAACGGCAGGTGGCCGGTGGGGCGACTCCGCGCGCGGTCGCATACCAGTACCGAAGGGGCCGGTGCCAGGACCCCGAAGCCGCCGTTGCACAATGTTACCGGTGGGTTTACAAAGGGGAGAGCACGGATGTTCACCACTTGACAGAACGATGCCCATCCCAGTGAACTCGTAACCCGTATGGCCCAATCAATGACTCCACCTGGAAGGCACCAACGCCCTGCGTTGGCGGGTAGGGTCACTGGGGCGTGATCTCATGACAGCGGGGAGTCACAATGACCAACGCTGCCGGTCGACCCAACCTGTCCGTCGACGAACTCGACTCGACGGGCCACGGCAGTCTTGCGCAGCTTCTCACCACGGGACCGTTCCCCGAGGCGCTGAGAGCCGCGATCAAAGCCAGCAGGCTGAGTCTCGACCGCATCCAGCACCGGCTCGCGCTGCGCGGGGTTACGATCAGTGTCGCCACGCTGAGTTACTGGCAGTCCGGCCGACGCCGACCCGAGCGACCCGAGTCGCTGGAGGCGCTGCGCCACCTGGAGACCGTGCTCGGCGTGCCGCAGGCCGGCCTGTCGGCGCTGCTCGGCCCGCCGCGCCCGCGCGGCAGGCGGTCCCGACCGACGACGATGATGCCGATCGACGCGCTGTGGGCGCGGCGTGAGCGGGTGGCGAACCTGCTCACGAAGGTGGACACGTCGTCGGACGTGAAGCTGGGCCGGATCAGCCAGCACGACCGGATCGAGATCGCCGCGGACGGCGGTCAGCGCTCGGTGTGGGTGCGCCAGATCCTGCGCGCGGAGCAGGACGGCCCGGACCGGTGGGCGCTGGTGTTCGAGACCGAGCAGGCCAACGTGCTGCCGCAGGTGGTGAACCTGCGCAACTGCCACCTCGGCCGCGTGGTCGAGGACACCGAGGCCAACATCATGGCCGCCGAGATGATGTTCGACCGACCCCTGACCAGGGGCGAGACCATCATCATGGAGTACGAGCTGCTGTTCGCCGAGGGTCACTACCCGGCGGGCAACAACACGTTCGCCCGCAAGTTCCGGCTGCCGGTGCGCGAGTACGTGATCGAGGTGCGGTTCGACCAGTCGAACCTGCCCGCCCGCTGCCAGCAGTTCAGCGTGCCCGCGGGCGACGACACCCCGTCCCGGCGGCGCAACCTGGCCCTGGACGCGGCGGGTGGCGTGCACGCCGTGGCGCTCGGTTTCGGGCCCGGCGTGTTCGGCATCCGCTGGGAGTGGCCGAAGTAACACGTGAACAAAAGGGCCCCGGGAGCGTGCTCCCGGGGCCCTTCTCACACTCGGGCGAACCCTAGACGTAACCGTTGATCTTCAGCGAGACCGAGCGGATCGAGCCGCGGTCGGACGAGGCGCCGTCCACGACCTTGAACGTCCACGTGCCGTCCACCGGCTCGGCCAGCAGCGCGCCCAGCGGGGTGATGGGCCGCCACGTGCCGGTGAACGGCGCCAACGCGCTGGTCACCGACGAGAACGGCTGCGCCGCGGTGTCGTCGAACACGACCTGGCACAGGTTGTTGCCGGTCGCGCCGTTGCGCTGGAACACCGTGGCCGTCGCGCCGGACGGCGAGGTCAGCGTGCCGACCAGGTCGCCGACGAACGAGTGGTCGATGCCGACCGTGGTCGCGCCCGTCGTCGCGCTGCACGTGTCGCCGTCCACGGAGAACACGATCCGGGAGCCGCGGCCGATGCCGCTGACCGGGATCTCCACCGCGACGCCGGTGGCGTCGTTGTCCGGGATGGCCACGACCGGCCCGGCGTAGGCGAACGTCTTCGTGTCGCGGGACGGCTCGCCGACGTTGAGCGTGAACGTGCCCGTGGTCGGCGAGGTGGAGCCCGCGAACGTCACCCGGGCGTCCAGCCGCACGGCCGAGCCGACGCCCATCGACGCGGGCACGGTCACCTTGAACGTGTTGGTGACCGTCTGGCCGACCTCGATGTTCCCGTAGGACTTCGACCGAGGCGCGATCGTCACGCCCGCGGTGGGCGTGGTGAGCACGAGGCTGGTCGACGCGGCCGTGCCGTCACCGGAGTTGACCACCGGCACGGTGACCGTGGCCGTGGTGCCCGGCTTGAGGTACTGGCTGCCGTCGGCGTCGTTGACCACGGACGGCTTCGCCGCCTTCGCCAGCGGCTGCGGCGAGGCGCCGGTGTAGGCCAGCACCAGGTCGGCGCGCACGACGCCCGCGCCGGTCCGGTTGTCCACGCCCGCTTCGACGATGTCGATCGCGGTGGCGGTCATCGCCTCCCGCACCTCGGCTGGCGACAGGCCGGGGTTGCCGGACAGCACCAGGCCCGCGATGCCGGCCGCGTTCGGCGCGGACGCCGACGTGCCGAAGAACGGGTTGAAGCCGCTCACGCTGGTCTGCACGCCGTCCGCCGCGGTCAGGTCGGGCTTCTGCCTGACCTCCTCGCGCGGGGTGCCGTCGGGCGCGAAGAACACGCGACGCGGACCGTCCGAGGTGAACCGCTCGGGCTTCTGCGTGCCGTCGAACGCGTTCGGGAACGGGCCGCGCGGGTTGGCCGGGTCGCCCGGCTCCAGGTCGAACGGCAGCGGGTCGTTCGCCGGCGCCGCCGCCACGCTGATCGCGCCCTTGGCCGCGGAGTGGCCGCGGGTCACACCCGGCGTGGCGAACTTCTTGAGCCCGTCGGAGGAGTCCTTGAAGCGACCGCCCAGCGCGGTCAGCGCCAGGTACTTGTCCTCACCGCGGAACTTGACCACGGCCAACCGCAGGCCGAACGCGGACGCGGGCGTGTTGAGCCGCTCGTACGGGTCCTGGCTGCCGTCCTGCACGCCCTGGCTGAACGCCACCACGTTGCCCTGCGAGTTCGCCAGGTACAGGTCGTAGTCGTTGAACGACGAGGTCAGCGGGTCGGACCAGAACAGCGTCACGGGCACGTTGGCCGAGCTGTCCGACAGCGGGTTGAACACCTGCTTGGCGTCCGGCGAGGGGTTGAAGTCGTGCGCGGTGCCGGCGAACTTGCCGACGCCGACGCCGGAGTCGACGAACTGGCCCTCCCAGTGGCCCGAGGTGCCGTCGGCGACGTTGCCCTCGTTGCCGGCGGAGGAGAAGAACAGCGCGCCGTCGGCGGTGACCGCGTCCACGGCCTGCGCGATCACGCCGTCCTGGAAGGGCGACTCGTTGAAGTAGAGGATGTCGTCCACGATGACGTCGCAGCCCAGCTGGAAGCGCAGGGCGCGGATGTTGTCGGCGAAGCTCGCGTCGCCGTTGACGGCCGTGGCGAAGCCGAGGCTCGCGTTCGGCGCGATGTCGTGGAGGATCTCCAGCATCGCGGTGCCCTCGTTGCCGGAGCCCTCCTGGCCGGCCAGGACCTCGACGGCGGCGGGCAGCTCGCCGGCGGTCTGCGAGAGCCTCAGCGAGTCGACGCCGTCGGACAGCGCGCACAGCTTCACGCCCGTGCCGGTGACGCGGAAGTCGTCCCGGGCGGTGTCCGCGGCGTGCGCCCGGTCGCCCTCGCCGGTCCGGATCGCCTGCGGCGCGATCAGGGCCTCGCGGGTGCGCGCCTCGATCTCCCTGGCCTTGTCCTCCTTCGAGGGCGCCGGGTCGGCCTTGCGGTCCCGCTGGTTGAAGGTCTTGTACTCCACGGCGGTCTCGACGCGGCGGATGTCGCCGCGGGCGGACAGCTTGGCCAGCGAGCCGAGCGGCAGCTGGGCGCGGACCGTCCTGCCCTCGGTGGAGACCGAGCGGATCGCGCCGCCGGCGGCCTTCACGGCGGCCACCAGGTCGTCGGTGACCTCGAACGCGCGGATGTCCACCACGACGGTGTTTCCGCTGTGGACCTTCACGCCGGTCTGGAGGGCGGGGAGCTTGCTCAACGTGGTGGCGTTCGACCGGCGGCGCTGCTCGACGACGAGCGCGCTGTCCACTTTGGACTCGGCTTCGGTGAGTGACCGCTTGATGTCCTGCAGCGCGGCGATCTGCGCCGCGGTCTTGTCCTCGACGCCCTTGGACGCCTTCGTCGGATCGGCGGAGGCGGGCGACACCGCCCCCAAGGTCAGCAGCACGGCGGCACCCGCCGCGATCAGGGCGTTTCTTCGCAAACGACGTTTCGGTGAGCGCACAGGCGTCTCCCCCAGATCTTGCGTGCCCCCGACGCACGCGGCCTGCGGTCGGATGTCTCCGACCGAGGGGTCAACGTATTGCGCACGGACAAGTACCGTCTGCCACCGTTCGGCCTACTTCTCAGACGGTAGATCCATCACATTTCACAGTACAAAAGCATCTGTCCACAGCTGACCGGTTCGTCCGGACAGTGCGTCGAGCAACGCCGCGGCCTGGTTGTCGGTGAGCGAGGCGATGAAGTCGACCACCGCGCGGCCACGCGCCAGCGCCCGCACGGCGTCCGGACCGGACGGCGTCTCCCCCGTCGCGCCGACCAGGACGGACGGGTCCGTGCGCGCCAGCGCCGCGTACTCCTCGCCCGCCAGCTCGACCAGGTCGTGCAGCCGGCGCGGCAGCCGGTTCGCCTCGTGCCGGTCGGTGACCCACTGCTCCAACGCCTCGACCAGCGCCGTGAGCAGCCGCGCCTGGCCGCGCTGGTGCAGCGCGAGGTCGGGGCGCAGCAGCACGAACCGCCGGTGCACGAACTTCAGCACCTGCACCTCGTGCCACTGAGGCACCGCCAGCACCACGTGCCCCGACCTGGTCGTGGGCTCCTCGACCACGCCGACCGAGTCGACCAGGCGGCGCGTCCAGCGGGCGGAGAACCCGGCCACCGCCTGCTCCGCCTCCACCGAGCCGTCGAACGGGACCGCCAGCAGGCCGTCCACCAGCTCTGCGCGCACCTTGGCCACCGCGTGCGCGAACGCGTCGTCGTGCACCGCCCACGAGTCCTTGGCGTGCAGGCGGCGGCGCAGCGCCTCCAGCGAACGGCCCGGTCGGCGTTCCTGGGCGGCGAGGTCGGCCGCGGTCAGGCCCGCCAGCTCCACGGCGTGCTCCAGCCAGGTGTTCAGCTCCGTCGAGACGGCGGCGTGCTGGAGCACGCCCACGCGGTGGAAGTCCTCCAGGTCGTGGATGGCGTAGGCGATGTCGTCGGCCGTGTCCATGACCGACGCCTCGACCGTCTGCTGCCACGGCTCCACCCTGGCCGTGTAGAACGCGCGGGACTGCTCGACGTCGTCCAGCTCGGTGACGTAGGCGGAGAACTTGCTCGACCCGGTGCCCGGCCCGTCGGTCGGTTCGGCGGCGCCGCGCGGCGGGGCGGGGAGGTCCCTCGGGTGCGGCTTCGGGTAGGACAGGCGCGTCCACGGGTACTTCAGCATCGCCGCGCGCACCGCCACCGTCAGGTCGAGCCCGACCGCCGCGGGTCCGCGCACGTCGGTCGTCGTGACGATGCGGAACGACTGGGCGTTGCCCTCGAAGCCGTCCGACAACCCGAACCGGTGCCGGGCCAGCCGGTCGAGGACCTGCTCGCCGAGGTGCCCGAACGGCGGGTGCCCCAGGTCGTGCGCCAGCGAGGCGGCCTCCACCACGTCCGGGTCGCAGCCGCCGAGCTTGTCCAGCAGGTTGGCGATGTCGGGCCGGGTGTTGAGGCGCTCGGCGATGGCGCGGGCGGCCTGGGCCACCTTCAGGCTGTGCGTGAGGCGGTTGTGCACCAGCAAGCCGGAGCCGGTCGAGCTGACGACCTGCGTGACGCCGCCGAGCCGGGCGAAGAACGGCGAGCTGGCGACGCGGTCGCGGTCGACGCGGAACGGGCTCGTGGCCAGGTCCGCCTGGACGGCGGCGGAGTTCCCGCCGGAGCGGCGCTGCGTTCGGGGGTCGGGCTCATGGTGCATGGTCGAAAAATAGTCGCACCCGCGCGGCACGGCGCGTGACCGGTAGCGGCCAGCGCCCGCCGCGCCCGGACGCGCTGCGCCATCTTGGGCGCCATGGGTGGATTCGCACACATGCAGGTCGACGGCGTGGAACCCGCGCTGCACCGCCTCACCGGCGCCGGCGAGACCCTGGCCGCCACCTGGCGGGACGGGCAGTCCGGGCTGGTCGCGGGCGAGGCGGGCATCGGCGCGGACCCGTTGGGACAGGCGTTCCGCGCCGTCTACGACGCCGACGCGGCCAAGGTGCGCCAGGTCGCGGGCCTCGTGCCGGAGCTGCTGCTGACCGACGGCCGGGTCGGTCACGACGCCGTGGTCGACTACCTCGCCGCCGACGTGCGCTCCAGGGGCGCGTTCCCGGGTGGTGGCTGAGGTGGCCATCCCCGAACCGACCTCCGAGCTGTGGACGCGGGCGAAGGCCATGGGCGCCACCTGGCCCCTGTCGAACGAGGAGACCGCGCACGCGCTGGCCGACAGCTGGCGGCGCACCGGCGCCGAGTACGGCAAGGCCGCCGAGCACAGCCTGAACTCCGTGAACGCCGACTGGCCCGACGAGGCGGGTGCCGTGTTCACCGGCCTGGTCCACCACCACCTCCAGCGAGCCGGCACGACCGCCGCCGACATGGCCGAGCTCGCCCGCCGTGCCGACATCTTCGGCAACGAGGTCGCCACCGCCAAGGACGCCATCGTCAAGCTCCTCGACGCCAACGCCGAGCGGTACGCGGACATCACCGGCATCGGGGAGGACCTCCAGCGCAACGCGTTCGCCCAACAACTCGCGGCCGAGGCCACCAAGCTCGTGAACGACGCCGCCGGACGCATCACCGGAGGCCCGCCGGTCGGCCAGGTCCCCGGCCCGCCGCCGGGCGCGACCCCGCAGGAAGTCCACACCTGGTGGCTGTCCCTGGGCCAGGGCGAGCGCGAGGACGTCGTGCGGAACAACCCCGACCTGGTCCGCAACCTCGACGGCATCCCCGCCGAGGTCCGCGACCAGGCCAACCGCGCCGTGCTCGACCGGGAGATCGCCGCGCTGCGCGCCGAACGGGACCGGCTCGCGGCCCTGCACGACGAACGGCTCCGGATGGCGGACGAGTTCTCCAACAACCCGGGCCTGTGGGAGCAGGAGCGCGAACGCCTCATCCAGCTGGACGAGCAGATCGCCGTGCTGGAGCGCTTCCGGCCGGGCGGCGACCTCGCCGCGGCCGACCCCGAGCACCCCGAGAACCGGTACTACCTGCTCGGCCTCGACACCGCGGACGACGGCAAGATCATCGTGTCCTACGGCAACCCCGACACGGCGCGCAACATCGCGACCTACGTGCCCGGCACCTACGCCGAGCTCGGCCAGGCCGGCGGTGACATCGACCGGGCGAGGCGGCTGGCCCTCGACGCGGGCGAGGGATCCGCCGTCATCGCGTGGGTCGGCTACGACGCGCCCGACAGCATCATCCCCGAGGCCGGGAGGTCGATCTACGCGGACAACGCCGAACTGGCACTCGACCGGTTCCAGGACGGCCTTCGTGCGACGGACACCCAGGACCGGGCGCACCTCACCGTCGTGGGTCACAGCTACGGCACGACGGTCGTCGGCCAGACGGCGCGCGACCACGGCCTCAACGCCGACGACGTGGTGCTGGTGTCGAGCCCCGGCGCGGGCGTCCACCACGTCAGCGAACTCGGGCTCGACGGGGTCGACCCCGCGCACGTGGGCGAGCGCGTGCACGCCACCACGTCCCCGGATGATCCGATCAACTACACGAACCCCGAGATCGCCACGATGCCGGCAACACCCCGGAACCCCGAACCACCGACGTTCGACCCGTTCCACGGCCGCACCCCGGCCGATCCGCGGTTCGGCGCACGGGTCTTCGAATCACCCGCCGGTTGGGACCAACCCCACAGCGCGCCGTTCGAACCGGGCCACCCCGCGGTGGACGAGATCGGCGACATCATCGCCGGAGAACGCTGAAACGCCTCAAGGGGGCGCTCGAGATGAGCGCCCCCTTGAGGGAATGATTGTTCGGCGGCGTCCTACTCTCCCACACCCTCACGAGTGCAGTACCATCGGCGCTGGAAGGCTTAACTACCGGGTTCGGAATGGGACCGGGTGTT
>NZ_JBEOVG010000034.1:0-84426 GCF_040295345.1 Actinosynnema sp. NPDC002837 | reverse complement strand
CGCGCCTCCGGCACCCCCCTGCTCTTCGACGGCTCCGGCAACAAGAAAGCCGCCTACACCTCGGTCCTCAACGCCCTCAACGCAGCAAGCCCGACCGGCCCCACCACGACCACGACGACCAACCCGACCGGTCCGACCACGACCACCCCGCAGAACCCCGGCGGCTGCACCGCGACCTACTCCGAGGGCCAGAAGTGGAGCGACCGCTTCAACGGCCAGGTCACCGTCTCGGGCACCGACAACTGGGTCGTCACGGTCACCGTGAGCTCGCCCCAGCGGATCATCGCCACCTGGAACACCAGTCCCACCTGGGAAACGGCCAACGTCATGACCGCGCGCCCCAACGGCAACGGCAACACGTTCGGCTTCACCATCCAGCACGGCGGCAACTGGAGCTGGCCCAGCCTCACCTGCCGGGTCGGCTGACCCGCCGCGGGAGGGCCTGATCACCACGGGCCCTCCCGCACCCACCCTCACGACACCAAGCCGCCGCCCCGCAGTGGAAGGAGCAATGCCTTGCTCAGGAACGATTCCCGTGCGCCGCGGTCAGCCGCGCTGGTGGCCGCCGTGGCGCTCGTCGCGACGACCGGCGGCTTGATCGGAGCGCAGTCCGCGTCGGCCGCCACCGGTTGCCGGGTCGACTACTCGGTCGGCTCGCAGTGGCCGGGTGGCTTCACCGCCACCGTGGCCGTGACGAACCTCGGCGACCCGGTGAACGGGTGGCGGCTGTCGTGGGCGTTCCCCGGTGACGAGCGGATCACGCAGTCGTGGAACGGCACGCACACCCAGTCCGGCGCGCAGGTCACCGCCGCCAACGCGGCGTGGAACGGCGGCATCGCCACCGGCGCGACGGTGTCGTTCGGCTTCAACGCCACGTCCGGCTCCCGTCCGACGTCGCCGGCGGCGTTCACCCTCAACGGCACCGTGTGCACCGGCTCGACCACGACAACCACCACGACTACGACTACGACTACGACGACGCCTCAGCCGAGCCGACCCATGATCGAGAACAACTTCTCCGTCACCAGGGAAGGCGCCTACGGCGACCGCCGCTTCACGGTGTTCCGCCCGTCGAACCCCGAGGCGGTCGGCCGCCCGCTCCCCGTGCTGGCCTTCGGGAACGGCGCGTGCGCGCACACGGACAACAGCGAGGTCACGCGGATCCTGACGTTCGTCGCGTCGAAGGGGTTCGTCGTGGTGGACACCGGCTCGGTCGACGGCTCGCCCAACGGCGTGCCCAGCGGGTCGCCCATCCCCTCCCTGCTGACGGACGCCATCACGTGGGCCGAGCGGGAGCAGGGCCGCTCCGGAGCGCCACTGCGCGGACGGCTCGACCTGACCGGGGTCGCCACGGCCGGCCACTCGTGCGGCGGCCTGGAAGCCATGGTCGCCGCCCAGGACCGCCGCGTGTCCGGTGTCGTGTCGTTGAACAGCGGGTTCTTCGCCGACGGCTCCTTCGGCTACCCGCGCTCCGAGGTCGGCAAGCTGCACACGCCCGCCCTGTTCATGGACGGCGGCTCCTCCGACATCGCCTACGCCAACAACCAGGCCACCTACGACCTGGCCACCGTCCCCGCCGTGCTGGCCCGCCACCCGCAGGCCGGGCACACCGGGTTCATCACCGGCAGCCAGCTGACCGACGGCATGACGACGGTGGTGCAGTTCCTGGACATGGTGCTCAACGACAACGAGACCGCCCGCGCCTACATCCTCAGCCCGTCCGGGCTCGCCGCCAAGGCTCCCTGGGTGGTGACCACGAAGAACTTCTGATCGCCGCACGAGGGGTGCGGTCCGGTCGGCCGCGTCGCAGGTGACGCGGCCGACCGGACCGGCGCGATCAGAAGCCCGCCACCCACGATGGTCACGTCGGCGTCCACGCGCTCTGCCGCACTCGGTGCACGGCGTGCGGCGGGTCGTGGTCAACGCTGGAGCGCGGCAAGGGTGAACTGCTCCGGGTAGGGCGAGAGCTCCACGGCCCGCGCGGCGGTGATCGTCCCGGCCGCCACCGCCCGGCACAGCTCGGCGACCCGGGACAGCTCCGCGCGCTGGGCCCGGACGAAGTCGCGGTCCACCGGGTCGCCGTGACCGGGCACGACGATCGGCGCGTCGAGCGACAGGATGCCGTCCAGCGCGGTCGGCCAGCCCTGGGGGTGTGCGTCGCCGAACTGCGGCGGTGCGCCGTGCTCCACGAGGTCCCCCGCGTACACCACTCCGGCGTCGGGGACGTGCGCCACCAGGTCGTGGTCGGAGTGCGCCGGTCCGAAGTGGACCAACTCGACCCGGCGCCCGCCGAGGTCGACTTCGGCGCGTGCGTCGACCAGCCGGTCCGGCAGCACCAGTCGCACGGCGGCGATGCGATCCGCGACCTCGACCTCGCCCCGTTCCCGGTAGTGCCGCGCCCACTTCTCGCGCTGCCGCGCCCCGGTGGCGACCAGGTCGGCGTGGCACCGCCGGTGCGCCCACACCTCGCACGGGCCGAAGACCTCGGTGCCGAAGCTGTGGTCGAAGTGGGAGTGCGTCAGCACCACGTGCCACGGCAACGGGGTCACCTCGCGGACCGCCCGAGCCAGTTCCGCGCCCTGACCCGCGTCACCCCCGGTGTCGATCACCAGGCACCGCTCGTCACCCACCACGAGCCCGACCGACAGGTCGAGCTCCTCGTACCGCCGCACCAGCACACCGTCGGCGACCTCGATCCACAACGCCACGGGCGGATCCAACCACACGACCGGGGCCCGCCGAATTTACAACGTTGGAAAATGCCGCCGGGGCTGCTACGTTCGGCAGTGGTCCGCTGTCGCGCGAACGGTCGGGGTGAACGCGCCCCGGTCGCCGCACCCGCTCCGCCCTGCCCGGAAGAGGTGGTCATGACCGGCGCCCGTGAGCCCGACGACCTGGTCGGGGAGCTGCACTCGGACGGCATCGTCGCGTTGCGCGGCGCGTTCGCACCCGACTGGGCCGATCGCCTCCGCGAGGACGTCGAGGTGTTGTTCCGGGAAGCGCTCGAACGCCCGGACGGCGCGATCGGGCGCGGGCCGAACCGCTACTACGTCGAGATCCACCCCGAGCGGATCAGGGGGTTCCTCGACCTGGTGACCCACCCGTGGGTGGTCGGCCTCGCGCGGGCCGTGCTGGGACCGGACTACCAGGTCGTGGAGACCGGTTTCGACGTGCCGCTGCCCGGCGCGGTCGCCCAGCCGTGGCACCGGGACTTCCCCGCCCCCGACGAGACCGTGCGGGACCGTCGCCTCACCTCGCTGGCGGTCAACGTCACGACGGTCGACACGACCCCCGAGATGGGGCCGTTCGAGATCGCGCCCGGCACGCAGTGGGACGACGGCGCCGACTTCGAGCACGGGATGTTCCCGCCGAAGTCGCACTACCCGCGCTACGAGGGTCTGGCCCAGCGGAAGATGCCCCGGCGGGGCGACATCTCCGCCCGTTCCGCGTTGACGATCCACCGCGGCACGCCCAACCGGTCGGCCACGGCACGGCCCGTGCTGGTCCTCGGCCTGGCCGCGGCGGGCGTCGGGAACGACCGCAACGACCTGGTGGTCAGCCGCGCCTTCCACGAGCGGTTGCCCGAAGAGGTCCGCGCGCACCTCGGGTGCCGGGTCGTCGACCGGCTCGAACCGCTGGTGCAGAAGCACACCATCGAGGGCCTCGTGATGGGTGCGGCCGACTAGCCACCGGCTCCCGTGCCCAGGTGGCAGGTCGGCCTCCCCGCGCACCGGCGGCAGGTCGGCCGCATCCCCGCGTACCAGCCGCATCCCCGCACACTGACCGCATCCCCGCACCGGCGGTCCGCGACTGCCTCCTCGGGCGCGATCACGGCGGCCCCAGGCGCCTCACCCCATCCCTGCGACCCGGAGTTGCCACGATGACCGCACTTCCGATCAAGCTCGCCACCACCGCCCTGACCGCGCTGCTCACAGGCGCCCTCACCACGGTCGCACCCGCGGCCGCCGCGGCCCCCGCGCCGGACCACCCGACCGCCGTGGCCGGCAACCCGTTCGCCGACGGCTGGTACGCCGACCCGGACACGATCGTCCACGGCGACACCTACTGGGTGTACCCCACGACGTCGAAGCCCTACGCCGAGCAGACCTACCTCGACGCGTTCTCCTCCACCGACCTCGTGCGCTGGACGAAGCACCGCAACGTGCTGACCACCGCCGACGTCTCCTGGGCCGAGTACGCGCTGTGGGCGCCGGCGCCGATCACCCGCAACGGCCGGTACTACCTGTACTTCGCCGCCAACGACATCCAGGGCGACTCGGCGCTGGGCGGCATCGGGGTGGCCGTCGCCGACCACCCGGCGGGTCCCTACCGCGACGCGATCGGCCGGCCGCTGATCGGGAAGTTCCACCACGGAGCGCAGCCCATCGACCAGGACGTCTTCATCGACGACGACGGTCAGGCCTACCTGTACTACGGGGGTTGGGGTCACGCCAACGTCGTGAAGCTCAACCCCGACATGGTCAGCCTCGGCACGTTCGCCGACGGCAGCACCTACAAGGAGATCACGCCGGCGGGTTACGTCGAAGGTCCGCAGATGTTCAAGCGAGCCGGGAAGTACTACCTGATGTGGTCCGAAGGCGGGTGGACCGGTCCGGACTACTCGGTGTCCTACGCGATCGCCGACTCGCCCACCGGCCCGTTCACCAGGCTGGACAAGGTGCTCGCCCAGGATCCCGCGGTCGCGCGCGGCTCGGGCCACAACTCGGTGGTGAACGTGCCCGGCACCGACATCTGGTACATCGTCTACCACCGCCGACCGCTGAGCGAGACCGACGGCAACCACCGCCAGCTCGCCTACGACCGCATGCACTTCAACGCCGACGGCACGATCCGGCGCGTGACGATGAAGGTCCAGGACAACTTCGCCGACGACAACTCCTACGGCTGGAAGACCTACGGCGGCTCGTGGACCGTCCCGGGTGGACGGTTGCGGGCGGCCGGCTCCGCCGGCGGCAAGGCGTTGCTGGACACGAACTTCGGCGACTTCACCCAGGACACCGACGTGACGATCACGTCCGGCGGTGGTGACGCCGGGCTGGTGTTCCGGGCGAGCAGGCCGGCGGTCGGCGTCGACGGCTACGCCGGCTACTACGCGGGCATCTCCCCCGCCGGGCGGGTCGTGCTGGGCCGGGCCGACAACTCGTGGACCCCGCTGGGCGCCGCGCCGCTGGCGGTGAGCGTCGGCTCCACCCACCGCCTGCGGGTCACCGCGGTCGGCACGTCGATCAAGGTGTACGTCGACGACCTGGCCACGCCGAAGATCAGCGTCACGGACGCGACGTTCGCCTCCGGCGGCAACGGCGTGCGGGTGTTCAACGCGGCGGCCGACTTCGACAACGTCGTGGTCGGCCCGGCCGTGGGCGGGGAGGTCAACCTCGCGCGAGGTCGCCCGGCCACCGGCTCGACCCCGTGCGCGCCGGGCGAAGGGCCGGAGAAGGCGGTCAACGGCACCGTGACGGGCGGGAACAGCGACAAGTTCTGCTCGTCGGTGTCCGGCGCGTGGCTGGGCGTGGACCTCGGCGCCACCCGGTCGATCTCCCGGTTCGAGGTCGCGCACGCCCAGGCGGGCGGTGAGGGCGCCGGTCTCAACACCAAGGCGTTCGGCCTCTCGGTGTCCGACGACGGCACGACGTGGCGGAAGGTGGTCGACGTGACGAACAACGGCGCGGCTACCACGGTCCACCGCGTCAGCGGGGTGTCGGGTCGCCACGTCCGGCTCGACGTCGGCGTTCCCACGAACACCGGCGAGATCGCCACCCGCATCTACGAGCTGCGCGTCTTCGGCTGAGCCCGTGCACCCGGCGGCGAGTGGTCCGCCCGCCCGCGAGGATCCGCGGGCGGGCGGACCCGGTCACTCCTGCCTGGTCCGGCGTTTGCGGCTCAGGAACGCGAGCGCCGCGCCCGTGCCGAGGACCAGGACACCGATGAGGACCACCCACGGCAGGCCGGCGGAGACACCGGTGTCGGCCAGCGAACCCCCGGGCGGGGTGGTCGTGGTCGGGGCCGGGGTCGTCGCCGGCACGGTGGTCGTCGGCGGCGTCGTGGTCGGATCGGGCTGGGGGATGTGCACGCCCGCGTCGATGGTGTGGTCGACTTCTCCGGGGTTGGCCGGCGCCGTGACGGGCGCGTAGCCGTTGCACAGCTGCCCGGTGGTCGGCGGCACCACGTTGGAGTCGTGCACCCGGTCGTCACCGGTCAGCCCGGTGGTGAACCGCAGGTCGGTGGCGGGCGGCTGTCCGGGGACCGTGTCGGTGTCCGCGGTGCACACGTTGAACTGCACCGTGTACTCCGCGCCCGGCGTGAGCTCGTAGGCCGCGCCGACACCGCCGAAGTAGTACTCGCCGGCCGCGTCGGTCCTCGTCGTGGCGACCTGCCTGCCGTCGGCGTCGAGCAGGTTGATCGTCGCGTCCGGCAGCCGCACGTCCGCCGGGTCCTGGACGCCGTTGCGGTCGCCGTCGAACCACACCAGGTTGCCGATCTGGATCGGCGCGTTCGCCGCCTGGTAGGCGATGGCGCCGAGCCCTCCGGCCTTGCCGAACCCGTGACTCGGGTTTCGACCGACGAACTCGTAGGCGTTGTCCGTAGGGCTGTTGCCGGGCCCTTCACCGGTCGTGACGTCGTAGTAGCCGGTCCCGGCCGTGGCGACGTTGACCGTCGGGTCCATCTGCGTGCTGATGACCCATTGCTGCTGCGGGATGTAGGCGACCGAGCCCAGCGCGGACTCCTGGTGCGCCGCGGGGCGTCGGAAGTAGTCGCCCGGGAAGTACTCGACCACGTCGCCCGCCTGGCCGGCGGTGTTGTCGCCGGTCGCGTGGTTCGGGCAGGTCCCGGTGCCCTCCCAGGAGTACCCGCCGGCGGGGTTGACGCAGGCCATGTTGATGTCGCCACCGGCGAAGCCGCGTTCCGTGGTGGTCCGGCCCGGACGCGGGTCCAGCGCGTCCCAGCCCACCACGTCCATGAACCGGTCGCGGAAGCCGAGGATCATCGACCCGTCACGCGCGAACGCCAGGCTCGCCAACTGCGGCTGCGGGTCGATCATCGTGCCGCCACCGCCCACGTCGTGCTCGTCCCACGTCGCCAGGTCGCTGCGCCACGGGTTCCAGCGGTCGGTCTGGCCGGGAGCCGACCGGCCGCTGAGGACCTCGCCGCGCTTGAAGCCGAGCGGCTGGGTCAGCACCGCGGTGAACCCCGTGCCGTCGTAGGTGTAGACGACGGCCTTCAGGTCCGCGCGGTTCTGCGTGCTCTCCGCGCTGCACACGCCACCGACGTACAGGGTGGCGTCGTGCGCGGCGACGCTGAACGGGCGCCAGTCGCCAGGAGCCGCGCAGCCCGGGTCCGGGATCGGCACCGTGGCCGCGGGCGCCGAGGCGGTGGCCCCGGTGGCGTCGAAGCCGACCAGGCTGCGGGTCAGCAGGTTCACCGCGTACAGCGTGGAGCCGTCCTCCGACAGGGCCAGGCCGCCGATGCCCTCCTTGCCGGGCACGTCGGTGAACCCACCGTCCTTGATCATGTTCCCGGTGTCGTGGGGCGTCAGCGCGGCGCCGGGCACCTTCGCGAACAGGGTCGGCGCGCCGCCGCCGTCGACCGGCACGGTGTAGATCGCGTCGCCGCCCTCCGGCCCGTACGCGGCGTGCCGCCGGGCGAACGCGCCCTGGAACAGCCGACGCCGGTCCTTGTCGTAGGCGAGTCCGTACGTCGTGCCCACCTGGGCTTGGGTGGCCAGCGTGGTCGGGCAGCCGACGTCCTCGGGGCACGTGCCGCGGGCGTCCCGCCCGAACGCCACCAGGGCCCTGGTGTCCTGGCCGTTGGCACTGGCCTGGATCGGCACGAAGTACCGGGTGTCCGGCAGGGTGAAGTGGGCGGGGTTCCAGACGCCGGTGATCACCGAGTCGTCCTTGCCGCCCGACACGTCCACGAACGTGGTGAAGCTGTCGAAGTGGTTGGTCGCCGTCGAGGCCGGGGCCGCCCTCAGGTACTCCCGGTAGGGCTCGGGAACGGTGACGTCGACGCGGTAGTGGCCGCCGCTCAGCACGTCGGACGGCGGCACCACGACCTTGCCGGTCGCGTCCGTGACACCGTCGACGCGGTGGCCCTCGCGGTCGGAGACGACGACGGCCATGCCTTGCTGCGGCACGTCCATCGTCGTGTTGATCACACCGGTGCCGAAGAAGTCCCTCAACACCTGGACGGTCAGCGTGCCGTCCGCCGGCGACGCGGCAGCCGTCCCGGTGGTCGCCCCCGTGATGCCGCTGCTCGCCAGCAGCAGGCCCGCGAGTCCCACCCGCGCCAGTCCGCCCCCACGCGTCCGGGTTCGCCGGCGCGTCCTCGTCCCTCTGTGTAAGTCGTCATGCACCGTGCACAGCCAACCAGAATCCCGTCTCCCCCTACGCCATACGTTCGGGTGAATCGTCGTGGTGGAGCAACGCACTGTTAGTGTTCCGCCGCGTGCGGAGCATGCGAGCCCAGCAACGCCTTCCGCGGTGGTCGCGGCCGCGTTGGTCGGTCGTCGTCATCGGCGTCGTGGCGGTGGTGGCGGCCGGGGTGACCGCGTTCCTGATCGTCGATCCGGGTTCCGAGCCGACCGGTCCGCGTGCGTTGACCTCGGACGAGGTGAACCGGCTGGCGATCGCGCGGTTCCGCAACTTCGAGGCGGGAGGCCGCGCGGTGACGATCACCGTGCCGACCACCGCCGGCGGGCTGGTCATCACCGGCTCCATCGACTACCGGGCGAAGCTCGGTTACGGCGTGGTGCGCGGCGCCGGGCGCGACACGTCCAGCGACGGGCTCATCCAGTGGAACCCCACCGCGGTGTTCGTCCACCCGATGGCGAACGCCCCGGCGGAGGCGCCGGCCTCGCCGCCCGGGTCGGGCTGGCACCGCCGTCCGCTGCAGACGTCCGGCAGCTCGTTGGACAGCTCGCTGCTCATCGCGCTCAACCTCGGCAGCGACCGGCCGGACAACGCCGCGCTGCTGCCGCAGAACGGCGCGGCCTGGGTTGGTCAGGACCGAGTGGGCGAGCACCAAGTGGACGTCATGTCCGGACCGAGCGCCCGCGCCAAGCCCGACACCGCGGGCAACGTCCGCTACTGGGTCGACCAGGACGGCACCATGCACCGGGTCCAGGCCGACGTGGCGTCCGAACCGCAGCCGGTGGTCATCGACTTCGACACCCGGCCGTACGTCCCGGTCCAGCCCGCGCCCGGCGTCACCGCGACGCCGTAGCCACCCTGCCGGAAACCGCGGGGGTGCCTCGGATTCGCCCACTTCCGCGCGCGGTGCCGACTCGGTGAGCGCGTCGTGCTCCGCACTGCCGATCGGCCCGGCGGTCGGCGTGCCAATGTGTGTCCGATGTGGACACACGGCGGCCGTGCGCGACCTCACGGCCGACTCGGCGGAACGCGTCTCTCAACGCGAGCCGAACCAGTGGCGGGTGGAAGTCGTGGACTCAGGCCGATCCCGGGAACCCGGCCGGTCACCCCGATCCGATCACCCGTCCGCCGGGCGGGGTGACGCGATGGACGAGCGGTCGCGCCTGGGCATGGGGACGCGGTGGACACCGGGCAGCTGTGAGCGGCGTTCGGTGAGGAGGACCTCGACGGCCTTCGCGCCCAGCTCGTAGCGCGGCAGGGCGACGGTGGTCAGCGTGGGGCGCAGCCAGCCGGCGAGGGGGTGGTCGTCGAAGGAGACGACGGAGACGTCGGCCGGCACGGCGAGACCGGCGTCGGCCAGGGCTTGGTAGGCCCCGAACGCGAGCCGGTCGTCGAAGCAGATCAGGGCGCCGGGACGTGCGCTTGCCAGCAGGTCCCCGGTGGCGGCGAAGCCGTGCTCCGGCAGCCACGACCGGCACGGCCACGCGCCGGCGATCTCCACGCCCGCCGCGTCGAGCACCTCGCGGATGCCGGTGAGGCGCTCGGCCGCGGTGACCGAGCCGGGTGGCACGCCGTCCGGGTCGACGCCCGTGCCGACGAGGTGGATGCCGTCGCGGTGCCCGGCGTCGAGCAGCGCGCGTGCGGCGGTCCGGCCCGCTTCGACCTCGTCGGGCACGACGACGGACAACGGGGACGGCCGGTCGGGGAGGACGTTGAGCAGCACGGCGCGACCGGCCTCGATCCGGTCGGGCACGCAGACCTGCCTGGTCTGCGTCGACGCGTACACGATCCCGTCGACCTTGCGGTCGAGCATCGCCCCGATCAGGCCCTGCTCCGCCGTCCGGTCGCCGTCGGTCTCGCCGACGATCAGCAGCGCGCCGTGCTCGCGTGCCGCGTCGAAGGCGCCCCGGATCATGTCCCCGGCCAGCTCGGACGTGGCCACCGCGTCGGAGATGAACCCGATCGTGTGGGTCCAGTCGGTGCGGGGTCCGACGGACGACCTCTTGCGGCGGTAGCCCACGGCGTTCGCGGCCTGCCGCACGCGCAGCTCGGCCTCCGCCGAGATGCGCAGGTCACGACCTCGACCGGACAGCACGAGCGAGACCGTCGTGACCGAGACGCCGGCCGCCTTGGCCACGTCGGCCAGCGTGACCTGTCGTCGGTTCACCGGGTTCTCCCGCAGCCGAGGTCCCGAAGGGCCTGTTCCGACACCGCTGTGCCGTCGAGGCGCGCGTCAGGGGAACCGCGACTGGTGGCGCGGCCCGCGGTGGATGTGCGCTTCCGTCGAAGACGACATGTGCTGCTCCTGGACTGCGTTGTCCCGGCGTGGTGCTCGGCGCTCCTCGCTGGAGTGAATGTTTCGGTTCACTCACCTGAAGTTTCGGGCAATGTAGCGCCGCTGTCGTGCCCGCGTCAACGCGGCGACAGGGTGAGAATGTGAGCGTTCACCGATGCTCAGAGCGCGGTGAGGCGGAACAGCGTTGTGAACGTGCACATGGAGGACGGCGGGATCACCGGCGAGGGGCGGCGGTGCTGGCGCGGACGACGAGCTCGGTGGCGAGGACCAGCCGGTGCTGCGGCAGCGGCCTGCCCTGCGCCAGGTCGATCAGCATGCCGGTGGCGGTGGCGGCCATGTCGCCCAGGGGCTGCCGAATGGTGGTCAGCGCGGGGATCATCCACTGGGCGGGCGGCAGGTCGTCGAAGCCCACCACGCTCAGGTCGTCGGGGATGCGCAGGCCCGCCTCGTAGACGGCCTGGTAGACCCCGTGCGCCTCGCCGTCGTTGCCGGTGACCACCGCGGTCGGCGGATCGGGCAGGCGCAGCAGCTGCCGGGTGTGCTCGAGGCCGTCCTCGATCTGGAAGTGGCCCTCGCGGACCAGCTCCGGGTCCACCGGCACGCCGGCGGAGTCCATGGCCGCGCGGTAGCCGTCGAGCCTCGCCCGACCCGACAGCATCCGGGTGGCGCCGGTGATCACCGCGATGCGCCGGTGCCCCAGCTCCAGCAGGTGCCGGGTCGCCGCCAGGCCGCCGCTCCAGTTGTCCGCGCCCACCGACGGCACGCCGTGCGCGGGTTCGCCGGTCGGGTCGACCAGCACCACCGGGATGTCGCGGCTGCGCAGCTGCTCGTGCTGCGCGGGCGCGGGGCCGGAGAAGACGGCGACGACGCCGGTCGGCCGCCGGGCCAGCACGCTGTCGACCCAGCTCCGGTCGGGGACGTGCCTGCCCTGGAGCTGGCTCAGGGAGATCGTCAGCCCGTGTTCGGCGGCGACGCGGTCGACGCCCTTGACCACCTCGACGGGGTACGTGCCGGCCAGCTCGTGGAACAGCACCTCGACCAGCGGCGCCTTGCTGACCTTCTTCTGCCGCCGGTAGCCCTGCTCGCGGAGCAGGCCCTCCACCAGGGCGCGGGTGTCCGCGGCGACCTCGACGTGCCCGTTGACCACCTTGGACACCGTCGCCGCCGACACACCCGCCAACTCGGCGATCCGCGCGATGGTGACGCCGGCGTTGCCCACGGCGCCGGAGGCCGGGTCACGGGTGGTGGCCATGGCGGGAGTCTAACGGCCGGGCCACTTGTCACCCGGCGCCGCCGCCTGCCGGCGTGGGCCCGGTCGCCCCGAAAGTCCAGGTCTTCGGACCGACTGATCAGGTCGCGGACTGGCCTGGGCACCGCGCGTTCAGAGCGGGTGCGACCACCGCGGCACAGGGCCGGTCCGGGTCAGGACTCCCTCTCCAGGCGGATCGACCGCACCTCCGGCAGCAGGAGGATCGCCGCGCTGCTGAAGACCTGCCAGCCCGCGGCGGCGAGCAGCAGGGCGCCCGTGCCCACGACCTCGGACACCGGGCCCACCAGGGCGAGGCCGACGGGTCCGAGCGCGTACGCACCGAGCAGCTCGTAAGCGCTGACCCGCGACAGCACCCCTTGCGGCACCAGCCGCTGTTCCGTGGTGCGCCACAACGCGTTGAACGCGCTCGCGCTGAAGCCGACGGCGAACGCGGCGGCCACGACCAGCGGCAGCGGGGCGCGCAGGGCGAGCGGGACCAGCAGACCGACCCAGGCCAGCTGGACGAACGCGATGACCAGGAGGGTGCGGCGGACGTGCAGGCGCAGCAGGAGCACGCTCGCCAGGACGGCTCCCGCACCTTGCGCCGCGGCGATCGCACCCCAGGCCGACGCGCCGCCGAGGTCGCCGCGCGCGATCACGGGCCCCAGCACCAGGAACGGGGACACCACGAACAGGTTCCACAGCGCCAACTGCAGCACGCCGACCCACAGCCAGCGGCGGGAGCGGAACTCCGTCCAGCCCTCGCGCAGGTCGGTGAGCAGCCGCCGGCGCGCGACGCCGGTGCGCGGCGCCACCCGCACGCCGGCCAGGAACAACGCGCTCACCAGGTAGCTCGCCCCGTCGATCACCAGCACGACCCCCGAGCCGCCCACCGCCACCAGCAGGCCCGCGACGGCCGGACCGGCCACGTCCGGGACCGACTTGGCCAGGCCCAGGAACGAGTTGGCGCGCTGGAGCTGGTCCCCGGTCACGAGATCGGCGGGCATGGCGGCGAGCGCGGGCTGGTAGAACGCGGCCGCCCCGCCGCGCACGGCGGCCAGCAGGGCCATCGACCACAGCTGGGCCGTGCCGGTGAAGACCAGCGCCGCGAACACGAACTGCGCGGTGGCGGACACGAGGTCGGCACCCACCATGACCGCCCGGCGCGGCACCCGGTCCGCCAGCACGCCGCCCGCGACCAGGAACACGATCGTCGACACGACGCCCGACGCGAACACCAAGCCGAGGTCGGTCGCCGACGCCCCGCTGTCCAGCACGGCGAACGTCATGGCCACCGGCGCCATCGAGGAGCCGATCAGCGAGGTGGCGTAGCCCAGGAAGAAGCGCCGGAAACGCCGGTCCACCAGCAGGTCGCCCGCGTCGCGCCACTGCCCCCGGCGGCGGCCGGTGGCCGTCCGGGGTTCGCCGTCCTGCCCGTCTCCGGCCCGTGCGGAGAGATCTTCCACAGCCACGCGTTCCAACATAGAGCCATCGGGCGACCACGGGTCGCCATCGCACCCGGTCGCTGTCCCGCCGGCGGGCGGCAGCGGTCTGTCCACAATGGACGGAGCACCGGCTAGCGCACCGGCTTGCGCGCCTCGATCAGGAACCGGCGTGAGCGCGCGACGAACGGGCCGTCGGTCCGGATCCGCTCGTGCAGCGCCTCCAGGCGGTCGCGGTACTTCTCGACGGTGAAGTCGGGGACGAACCAGATGACCTTGCGCAGGAAGTAGACCATCGCGCCGACGTCGAAGAACTCCATCACCAGTTCGGCGGTCCGCAGGTCGACCACCTCCAGGCCGGCCTCCTCCGCCGCGGCCCTCGCCAGTTCCGGCTCGCGGTCGCCGTGCCCCAACGGCTGCGGGCCCAGGAAGAAGTCGTAGACCTCGTGGCCGCTGTCCGGGCCGACCTGCTGGGAGAAGTACGTGCCGCCGGGCGTCAGGACGCGGGCGATCTCGCCCCAGTGGACCGTCACCGGGTGTCGGCTGGTGACCAGGTCGAACGTGCCGTCGGCGAACGGCAGCGGCGGCCGGTCCTCGTCGGCGACCACGACGACTCCCTTGTCCCGCAGGTTCTCCTGCGCCCGCGCGATGTTGGGCGGCCAGGACTCGGTCGCGACCATGGCCTTGGCCGCGCGCTGCGGCACCCCGGCCAGCACCTCGCCGCCGCCGGTCTGGACGTCCAGGCTCATCGACGCGCGGCCGACCCGTTCGCCCATCAGCTTCTGGTAACCCCAGGGCGGGCGCTCCTCGGTGGCCCGGCCGTGCAGCCAGGAGAAGTCCCAGCCGGTGACGTCGACCGCCTCGGCCTCGGCGATCAGCGCGTCGAAACCCCTGTCCACAACCGCCTCCCGCACGTGAGGGTACCTCACCACCGCCGTCGTCCCGGCCGGTCGCGGCTGCCTCGCCCGGCCGGTCGGAGTCCTCCTAAGGCGACTCGTCCACCAGGTCGGCGTGGTGGGCGATGATCGCGACCTCGACGCGGTTGCGGACGCCGAGGTGCCTGAACAGGGTGCTCGCGTAGGCCTTGACCGTGCCCTCCACCACGTGCAGCCGCGCGGCGATCTCGGCGTTGGACAGGCCCGCGCCGATGAGGCCCAGCACGGCCCGCTCGCGTTCGGTCAGCCCTGCGATGCGGTTCCTGGCTTCGGCGGCCCTGGTGGCGCGTGAACCCGGGCGGGTGGTGCTGAAGGCGCTGATCACGCGCTTGGTCACGCTCGGGGACAGGTAGGCCCCGCCCGCTCGCACCGCGCGCACCGCGGCCCGCAGCTCACCCGGGTGGCCGGTCTTGAGCAGGAAGCCGCTCGCGCCCGCTTCGAGCGCCTGGGCGATGTAGTGGTCGTCGGAGAACGTGGTCAGCACCAGCACACCGGTGTCGGGCGCGACCGCCGCGATCTCGCGGGTGGCCGAGATCCCGTCCGACCCGGGCATCCGGATGTCCATCAGCACGACGTCCGGCCGCCGCGCGCGGACCACCTCGACCGCTTCCCGGCCGTCGCCCGCCTCGCCGACCACCTCCACGCCCGGGTCGCCGTCCAGGATGGCGCGGACACCGGCCCGGATCAGCGCCTCGTCGTCGACCAGCACGATCCTGATCACCTCGGACCGCCCTCCAGCGCTCACTCGCCCTCCCTCTCCCCCGTGCGCACGAGCACGTCCTTGCCCACCAACAGGTCGTCGCGGAAGCACAGGCGGTACACGTCGAACGCCTCCGGGACGAACCCCGCGTCCGACCGGTAGTACTCGCAGGTCGAGCCCGGTGGTCGTGGCGGTTCGGGACCGAAGCCGCGTTCGGGCACCTGCCGATCCGGGATCACGTCCGCGGTGGTCGACCGCGCGGCGCCCAACACCAGTCGCTGGAACGAGTCCGGCCGCAGCACCGAGTTGAACGTGTCGTAGGCGTAGACGCCCATCAGGACGACCACCAGACCCGCACCGAGCGCCACGGGCGTGAGCACCGCCGCCACCAGTCGCCTGCGGACGCCGTCCCGCGCGCGGTCGAACTCGGCGGTCACGGTGGAGTCCTCGTCCGGCGAGGCGTCGAGCGCGCGCTGTGCCCCGGGAAGCCGCACCACCACTCGGTAGCCGCCCCCGTGCGGACCGGCGCGCAACGTGCCGCCGGCGAGCCTGACCCGTTCCCGCAGGCCGGGCAGACCGCGGCCACCACGTGCGGGCGCGGGCGGCACGGGCCCGGCGGGCGGGCCGTTGGTCACCACGACGCGGGTCTCGTCGTCCGACCCGTGAAGCCGCACGGACACCTCGGCGCCCGGCGCGTGCTTGGTCGCGTTCGTGATCGCCTCCTGCACGGTCCGGTACGCGGCCCGGTACCGCAGGGGCTCCAGGTCCTCGACGTCACCGTCCACGGCCAGGTCGACGGCGACGCCCGCCGCCGCGGCACGCGCCACCAGGTCGCCGATGCGCTCGCCGCCGGGGGTCGTCGACGCCGGGTCGTCCTCGTCGCGCAGCAGGTCGATGATGTCGCACAGCTGCTCGGCGGCCACCGCGATGCTCTCGCGCACCGCGGTGGCCCTAGCCCGGTGCCGCTCGTCCAGGTCGGCGGCGACCTCCAGCGAACCCGCCGTGAGCGCGGCCAGGCCGAGCTGGTGGCCCAACGAGTCGTGCATGTCGTGCGCGATGCGTGCCCGTTCGCGCAACCGCGCCTGCTCGGCCACGAATCGCTGCCGCTCCGCCAACCGGGCCGCCCGCTCCCAGCCCGACTCGACCAGCCGCACCTGCTGCCGCCGGTAGCGGCCGACCAGCCAGGGGAACACGCCGAACACGACCAGCCCGCCGACCCTGACCAACCAGGTGTACACGTCGGCCGACAGGGACAGCACCACCGCCGAGCCGAGCACGGTCACGACGGGGAACACCGCCACGGCCGCCCGCCCGGCGGGCAGCCCGCGCCCGGCCAGGTAACCCGTCACCGCCACGGCGGCCAGGTACCGCCACTCGACCGCCGCCGCCACCGTCGCGACCACCAGCGCCACGAGCGGCAGCCGCCTGGCGAGCGGGACCACCAGCGCGGTGGCCACGGCCCCGATCACCGACGTCGGCCCGTCGAGGTCGACCAGGAACGGGCTCGCCGACACCAGCCACCGGCCGGTGTCGGCCAGGAACCGGCGGACGGTGACGGGAACCGCCGGCAGGGGCGTGACGATCGTCCGCGGCACCGATTCCCTCACGGGCCCCAGGTTACGCACCGGCTCGCCGTCCACAGTCGACCCCGGCGGAGGTCGGGGTCGACCGCGAGGCGATCTGTCAGAGCGGGATGTAGACGCCGAAGTCGCGGCTCGCGGTGCGGAAGTCCTGGAAGCCGATCCGCGCGCCCGCCGCCCTCGTCACGGTGCCCTTGGCGATGACGCCGCCCGACGACGAGGGGCCGTACACGGGTCCGCCGCTGTCGCCGGCCCGCGCGGACGGCTGGCCGTTCATCTGCTCGCCCTCCACCAGGTCCTCGCGGTCGGCGTAGAAGAACAGCACCTTGATGTTGCACACGGGCGCGCCGGTCACGCGCGCGCTGGTGACGCCGGACTGGCACAGGTACTCGCCGGTGTAGACGTCGCCCCAGCCGCGGACGACCTCGGTGGAGTTGCTGTCGCCACCGCCGACGTACTGCTGGTTCACCACGTTGCCGGTGGGGACCAGCATGATGTCGTGGTCGCCGTGCTTCGCCCCCGCCGTGCCGATGTACTCGCCGGTGGGGTCGGTGACGCGCACGCCGGGGTTGCCGCAGTGGCCCGCGGTGAGCAGGAACCGCGCGTTGTCGCCGTTGCGGACGGAGAACCCGGACGTGCACGCGGCGTTGCCGAGCACGATGGTCGCACCGCCCTTCCACGGCGGGGCGTCGTTCTGCCGGGACACCGGCGCCAGCGGCTCCTCGACCACGGTCCGCACCGGCACGTCGACGTCCACGGCGCGGGTCGCGAACTCCGACGTCGCGCCCAGGACGAGGCCGCTGCCGTCGGCGGGTAGCTTGATCGCGTGCACGCCGGGTCCGCGCTGCGCCCGCACGACCTTGGCGGCCTCGCGCAGTTCGGCCTCGGAGTGGCGGGCGGCCTGGAAGGTCACCGGCGCCTCGCCCCGGGACGCGGCGTCGCGCACGGCGGCGGGCACGTCGCCCTTCCACCACAGCGCGACGTGGTCGTCTTCCAGGACCAGCCCGGCGAAGCCGGCGTGCCCGCCGCGCCGCACCTCCGCCTGGATCGTGTCGGCGGTGCGCACCAGCGGCTGCTGGGCGAGCATGCGGTCCCAGTCGGTGACCGGTCCGGCGGTGGCGGGGGTGGTGATCAGCGCGGCGGACGTGACGGCCGCGGCGGCCATGGCGGTGATCGTGCGTGCTGTCCTCACGAGCGGAACTCCTCTGCGTGACAGGGACGGACAGCGGCGGCGTCCGATCAGATTATGGTCTGGACCAAACCGTTGTCACTGACACGATCGGACAAGAACGCACGGAGTCGAACAGGCCGGTCGATCGAGGCGCGAGCCGTGCCGAACGGGTCCGGTAACGTGGTCGGACACTCGCTTCGGCACGTCGGACGGGGAGCTGCGGGGTGCGACAGGACGACCGGCCGGTGACCTCCAACCAGGTAGGCGGGAACGTCCTCGGGCCGAGCGTGCAGGCCGGGGTGATCGCGGGCGACGTCCACATCCATCTGGGCGCGCCGCCGGCCGCGGCGCCGGACGAGCTGCCCGTCGGCGTGCTGTCCCTGATGCGGGCCCAGGTGAGGGCTGCGCACGAGCTGCCGTACCGGCTTCCCGGTGCGCGGCGGCCGTCGTTGGCGACGGTGTACGTGCGGCAGGACTTGAGCACCGGCGCGGAGGAGGCGCACGCCGAGGCGTCCCGGCCCACCCCGATCCTGGACGGCCACGGTCGGCTCGTCGAGGTGCCCCGTCCGCCGACGCCCCGGGTGGCCGTGCGGCCTCCGGCGCGGGGCGTGGCGGAGGCGCTGGACGGTGACGAGCACCTGCTGATCACGGGTGGCGCGGGTCAGGGCAAGTCGACGTTGTCGCTGCGGTTGGCGGCGGACCTGGCGGCCGGGTGGTGCGGCGAGCCCGGTGGTGTGCCGATGAGCGAGCCGGTGGTGCCGCTGCGGCTGACCGCCCGGGAGTTGGCGGCACGGCTGGACCTGCCGTTCTCGCGGGCGTTGGCGGACAGCGCGCAGGCCGAGTACGGGGCGCTGTTACGCGGTCCGATCACGGCGGACGTGCTGGGCGACCGGGTGGCGGGCCGGCGGTGGCTGCTGCTGGTGGACGCGTTGGACGAGGTCGCGGTGGCGGCGGACCGGGACCGGCTGGCGTCGGTGCTGGCGGCGTGGGCGTCCGGTGGGCCGTACCGGATCGTGGTGACCACGCGGCCGGTGGAGGGTGCGGCGTTGGCTCCGCTGCACCGGATCGGGGCGGCGCGCTACGAGCTGCTGCCGTTCGACGGCGAGGCGCTGCGGTCGTTCGCGCACAACTGGTTCGCCGAGGAGGGCGACGAGACCGCGGACCGGTTCCTGCGCCAGATCCGCGAGGCGCACCTGGACGAGCTGGTCCGCGTGCCGCTGCTGGCGACCATCGCCGCGATCGTGTTCGCCCGGCAGGGCGACCGACCGCTGCCCGACAACCAGTACGAGCTGTACGAGGCGTACCTGGCGTTCCTGCGGTCGGCGCGCACGTCGACCGGCCCGTTCGAGCCCTTCCGCGAGGACCTGCTGGAACACCTCGGGCGCACGCGTTCGGAGACCGACACCTCGCTGGTGTCCGCGGCCCGGTCGTGGGTGGTCGACCACGTGCCGCCGACCTCGCTGCCCCTCGACTGGCCCGAGGTGCTCACGACGTTCCTGGTCTCGGTGGGCCCGTTGGTGATCCGGGGCGACGACCTGCGGTTCCTGCACCACAGCTTCGCCGAGCACCTGGCCGCGACCTCGTTGGCCCGCGAGTTCCCCGAGCGGTTCACGCCCGAGCACGACGGGTTCGTGCGGACCGTCCACGCGGCCAGGCCGAAGGAACGCGGCCGGTTCGCCCGTTCGGTGCTCCTGCACTACACCCGCCTGCGGCCGACCGAGGCCGACCCGCTGGTCCGGTGGCTGCACGACGCCGACGCCGAGAACCACCTGCTGGCGGCCCGCCTGCTCGCCAAGCGGGTGCCGGCGAGCCGGGCGGTGGTGGACGCGTTCCTGGGCACGGTGTGGGGCTGGGCGATGACCACCCAGCACCCCGGCTCCGACATCCTCGCCCAGGCCGGCCGTGCCACCCACCACCCCGGCCTGGCGGACTGGCTGGTCGCGCTCATGCGCACCGCCACCGCGCCCGCCGACTCCCGGACCGAGGCGGCGTCCGCGCTGGCGACCCGGCTGCGCGGCGGGCACGAGGCCGAAGCGATCGGCTACCTGACCGCGTTGGTGGACGACCCGTCGGCGGCGGTGTCCGAGCGCCTGGCGGCCGGTGAGGCGTTGGCCGAGTGCGGCTCGGGCGAGCGCGAGGCGTCCGCGCGCGGCCTGCGGGCGGTGCTGGCCAACCCGTTGGCGTCCGGTTACGCATGTCGCACGGCGGCGGTCGTGCTGGCCGCGTTCGGGCCGGACGACCGGGCGTTCGCGGTCGCGGCGCTGACCGGGTTGACGACCGGCGACGAGACCCCGGCGGACGACCTGGTGGAAGCCGCGACGGGTTTGATCGAGATCGACGCGGAGTTCTACGAGCACGGCGCCGAGGTGTTCCGGTCCGTGCTGCGCGACCCGGCCGACAGCGTGACCGGACGCCGTGACGCCGCACTGGGTCTGGCCTCACTCGGCCCGGACCCGGCCGCCGAGGCCGCGGCAGCGCTGACCGCGCTGATCACCGATCGACGCCGTTCACCGGGCGACCGGGCGCGGATGGCTCGGACGCTCGGCGAACTCGGACCACAGCACCGCAGCGCCGCGGCCGGCCACCTGGCGGCGATGCTGGACGAACCCGGTCTCGAACCCGCTTTCCGGACGCAGTGCGCCGCCGGGCTGGGCGAGTTCGGGCCGGAGGCCGCCGGGACCGCGGTCACGCACCTGCGGCGGGTGATCGCGGACGGCCGCGCGACGCCGAACCACGCCCTGTGGGCCGCCAAGGAACTGGCCGATCTCGACCCGGAGCACCGCCCGGAGGCCGCGGGCGAGCTGTGGCGGGTGGCCGACGACCCCGACTGCACCGGTCTGGACCGCGCCATCGCGCTGTCGCACCTCGCGGACCTCGGCGAACCACACCGGGCGAAGGCGGTGGCGCGGCTGCGGGAACGACTCGCCGATCCGAGCCTGGCGCCGCAAGACCGGTGCGCCACCGCCGAACGGCTCGTGCGAGCGGGACCGCAGTTCCACGACGAGGCCAAGGTCGCCCTGCTCGCACTCACCCGGACGCGGTCCGACAGAGGGGTGGCGCTGCGGGCGTGGCGCGCCCTGCTCGACCTCGACACGACGTGCCGCGACGAGGCGCTGGACGCCTTGCTCGACGCCGCCCGGTCCGTGGACGACCAAGCGACCGGCCTCTTCGACGGCGCCCAGACGTATGCGACATCGGACGAGGACCACCACCGGATCGCGCGAGCGCTGCTGTCCGTGCTGACCTCCGCGCGGTACAGCTATCGGGCCCGGTTCTCCGCTGTCACGGGCTTGACCCGGCTCGGCCGACCGTTCCACTCCGCCGTTGCCGAGGGCCTGTGCGACCTGGTGCGCTCGACCACCGTCGCGGAGTTCGACTTCCCCTACGCGGCCACGCTGTGCGTGGAGCTCGGTGTTCGCCACCGGACCGCGCTGGCCGGCGCGCTGAGGGAGGTGCTGTCCCGGGAAACCCGCTCGGCGGCCGGCGTCCTGCGCGTGGTGCAGGCCCTCGACCGGCTTGGCTTCGGCCCTGAGGACGACGTCGTGACCTCCCTTCGGTCCGTCGTCTTCGGCGGTCCCGTCGAGGGAAAGGTTCGTGACGACGCCGCCGTCATGCTGGGCCGGGTCGCCCCTGACGATCAGGCGCGCATCGTCGCCGAGATGCTGCTGACGCGAGAGACCGCCCCGAAGCTCGTCCGCGCCGGGTTCGAGATCCTGCCCCGACTCCAGGCGACGACAGGGGACCGCGATGCCGACGGGCACGTGCGCAAAGTCGCCGCGGCCGTGGTGCACGACCTGGTGCCGACCGATCGGACCCTGGCCTTGGACGTGATCAGGCGCCGGGCGGACGACGGGTTCCTAGGTGTCGGCTGGCGCCGTGACGCGTACCTGACACTGGTCGAATGCGCGGCCGAAACGACGGAGAGGGTGGTGGCGTTCCACCTGGACGTGATCTCTTCGGACGAGGAGACGTCCTCTCGACGGCAGTCCGTCGCATGCTGGCTCACCACGCTCGATCGCCGGTTCACCCCACCCGTTCTCGCTTTCCTGCGCAGGTGCGGCGACGACCCGGCCGCGACTGTGGACGAACGCGCCTCGGCCGCGAAGTGGCTGGTACTGATCAAGCCGTCAGCAGGTGAAGAGGTCACCCACCTCGTCGAGTCGCTCATCCGGCGGTCCAGGGTCGGAGACGGGGCGCAGCGCCTGTTGACCCGACTGCCCAGGAAGGAGCGGACCGCGCTGGAACGCGTGCTGCTCGCCGACCGTTCGCTGCCCGTGGCCGAACGCGTGCCCGTCGCCGACTTCTGGGACGACCTGCCGCTGGCCGCCGAGGCTGAGGCCGAGGTGCGCGACGCGCTCACCGCGCCCGAGACGTCGCCCCGGGAGCGGGTCGCGGCGGCGGTGGCGTTGGCCGGGTTGTCGACCGGGTTGGTGCCGGAGGCCGTCCAGGCGTTGGAGGCCATGGCGTCGCCGCGCGCGCGGGAGGCGTTGGCCCGGTTGACGCCCGCATCCTGGCGTCGGGTGCTGGACGAGGCGCTGAGCACGGTGGCCGACGTCGCGCTCTCGACCCGGGAACGCGTGCGGGCGGCTCGCCTCGTCGTCGAGATCACCACGCGGCTGCCGGAACCCGTGGCGGAGTTCCTGCGCTCGGTGATCCGCGACCCGCGCACGTCGGACCGGGACCGGCTGGAGTTCCGGTACGCGTTGCGGCTGCACGACGGCCTCGATCCCGTGCGCGCCATGCGGGACGACACCGGGCTGCCCCACGCGATCCGGCTGCAAGCGGCCGTCGAGCTGATCCCCTTCGACGTGGACGACCGCGCGGCCGCCGCCCGGGTCTGGCACGCGATCGCGACCGATCCGGCAGCACAGCCGGCGCTGCGGCGGCTGGCCGGCTTCCGATTGGCACAACTCGGGACCACAGGACGAGAACGCGCCACCGAGGTGCTGCGGTCGCTCATGGCCGACGAGACCGTGCCGACGACCGTGCGGATCAAGTCGGCGCACACGCTGATCGAGGAAGCACCCGCGGCGAGACGGGCGGCGATGACGGCCCTGCGCGGACTGTCCGGAACGCCGAACCCGCTGCTGCGCCGGAGAGCCTTGATGGCGATCGGACTGCTGGAACCCGTCGAAGCGGCACTGGAGCTGGTCGCCATGGCACGCGACGACGGGGTCGCGCCGGTGGCACGGGTGCGGTGCGCGGAAGCGGCGGTCGGGTTGTCGCCGGACGTCCGGGAGAAGGCGGCGGTGGCCGTGCGGGTGGTGGTGTCGGATGAGTCCCTGCCCCGGCACGTGCGCCGGCACGCGGCCGCGAACCTCGCCCGGTGGAGCGAGCTGTGCCGGGAAGAGGCCCGGGCCGTCCTCGCGAGGTAGCCTCGGTGGTCGGCACGGTGAACGGAGTGGGGACGATGAGCGGAGACCAGGAACCGGTGATCGACGCCGAGATCGTGGAGCACGAGGCGGCCCCGGTAGTGGTGCCGCCCGCCGACTACACCGAGGACGGCGTGCCCACCTTCGAGCACGTGCGGGACCGGATCGAGAACCGCGTCGCCACCGGCATCGGCGCGGAGGAACTCGCCGAGGCCACCCCGGAGGCCAAGGCGGTCGAGGACCGGTTCGAGGCGCGGCGGCAGGCCGGTATCGACAAGCTCGAAGAAATCCGCCGTTCGATGCGAGGCGACGCCTAGCTCTGCCGATCGGATATAGAGAACATATAGCGCGACAACCGGTTGCCGGACCGGAATTCCCTAGGGTGCTCAGGGTTCGTTCACGACACTGACGGATCCTGGGGGATCTCCCATGAATCGTGTTCTACGCCGGGCGGCCACCCTCGCCACCGGCGCGGTCCTGGTCACCGCTGCGGTGGTCACCCCTGCCGCGGCCGTGCCGTCGCGGGCCGGGCTCCAAGCGGCGCTGGACGGCGCGGTCGCCGTCGGTTCGCCCGGCGCCCTCGCCGGCGTCCTCGACGAGGGCGGGCAGTGGTACGGCCACAGTGGAGTCGGCAACCTCGCCGACCGCGGCGCGCCCAGGCCGCGCGGGCAGTTCAGGGCGGGCAGCGTCACCAAGACCGTGGTCGCCACCGCCGTGCTGCAGCTGGTCGGCGAAGGTCGGGTCGGGCTCGACGACCGGATCCAGGACCGACTGCCCGGCCTGCTGCCCTACACCGAACCGATCACCGTGCGCCACCTGCTCCAGCACACCAGCGGCATCCCGTTCACCGAGCGGTGGGCCGGTCTGCCGGAGATCGACACGACCCGGTGGCAGCACCAGTCACCGGACGAGACGATCCGGAAGGGGACCGCGGGCAAGCCGTTGTCCTTCCCGCCCGGCCAGGGCGTGGAGTACTCCAACACCAACTACGCGGTGCTGGGCAAGCTCGTGGAGGAGGTCACCGGCCGGTCGCTGCACGCCGAGTTGCAACGGCGCGTGCTGGACCGGGCGGGCATGCGGGACAGCTACCTCCCCTACCGCCACCCCCACGTCGACCGGCCGGCCGCGCGCGGCTACGAGTGGCTGCACGGCCCCGGCGCCGCGCCGACCGACGTCACCGACTACGAGATGTCCCGGTTCTGGGGCTCGGGCAACCTGGTGTCCACGGTCGACGACCTGAACCGGCTCTTCCGCGCCCTGCTCGCCGGCGGGCTCGTGCCGGCGGCGCAGGCGGCCGAGATGCGCGAGACCGTGCCGAGCGGGATCCCGGGGCTGGAGTTCGGGCTCGGCCTGATGCGGATCCCGCTGCCGCCGGGCTGCGCCGCGCCGGAGATCTGGGGCTTCAACGGCTCCGTGCCCGGCTACCACACGTGGACGATGCACTCCCCCGACGCCGGGCGGCAGCTCTCCGTCGTCGTCACCACGAACCTGACCTCGATCCCGGCCCAGGACGCGGCGCTGCAGGCGGTGTTCGCCGAGTTCTGCGGAGCCGGTCAGCAGGTCACGTCGCGCGTGGGCGCGGTGGCGAGCAGGTAGGAGTCCGCGGCGGCCCGGGTGCACGCGTTGGCGTGGTAGACGCCGTGGCCCGGGCCGTCGAACGTGACCAGGTGCGAGCCTCTCGCCTGCCGGTGCACGGCCTGTGCCCACCGGTACGGCGTGGCCACGTCGTAGCGGCTGGTCAGCAGGAGGAGCGGCGGCGCCCGGTCGACGTCGAGGCGGTGCGGCGGGTTGGTCGGGCGGTCGGTGAACCCGACGCACGTGGCCGCTTCCTGGTGGCCGAGGAACGTGCCGCGCAGCGTGGGCGCCGCGCGCAGTTCGGCCTCCCGCAACGCCCGGTACTCGGCGAAGTCCGCGAACCGCAGCGCGAAGTCCTGGCACACCACGGCGTAGCGCAGGGAGTCGTAGTTCGGCTCGAACGACATCCGCGGGCCGCCGACGTCCGCGATGAGCGACGCCAGGCCCTCCCACGCCCCGTCCCGGAGGTCGGAGAACGCGCCCTGGATCAGCCCGGCCCGGCCCCAGCCGATCTCGTCGGCCCGGTCCAGCGCCCGTTCCCAGGCCGCGTGGACGTCCTGGCCGTGCAACGCGCACGTGGCGTTCTCGGCGCACCACGCGACGAACACGCCGAACGCCTCCTCCACGGCCCGCGCCCGGTCCAGCAGCAACCGGGGCAGGTCGGCGCTGTGGTCGATCACGCCGTCCAGCACCATCGAGCGCACCCGCGGGCCGAACAGCTCCGCGTACTGCTGGCCGAGCAGCGTGCCGTAGGAGATGCCGTAGAAGCTGATCCGCCGCTCGCCCAACGCCCTGCGCACCGCGTCGAGGTCCCGCGCCGAACGGGCCGTGTCCACGTGGTCGAACACCGGGTGGCGGGCGCGGCACTCGTCGCGCACCGCGCGGTTGTGCGCGGCCAGCGCGGCGAACGCGGCCTCGTCCGCCGGGTCGTCGCCGGGGTTGCCCGCCATCAGGTCGGCCGAGCAGCGGATGGCCGAGCTGCCGTTCGTGCCGAGCTGGTCGAAGCCCACGACGTCGAACCTGGCCCGCACCTCGGCGCTCAGGTAGGGGGCGCGGGCGAACTCCGCGCCGGACCCGCCGGGACCGCCCGCGTCCACGAACACCACGCCGATCCGGCGGGCCGGGTCGGTGGCGCGGACCCGGGACACGGCCAGGTCCGTGCGCGGGCCGCGCGGGTCGGCCCAGTCCAGCGGAACGGACACCGTGCCGCAGTCGGCCGCGGGCTGGTCCGGGCAGGGCCGCCAGGCGATCGCCGCCGCACCGGCCTCCGGTGCGACCACCAGCAGGCTCGCGGCCAGCGCGGTGACGAGCAACGTCCGCATGAGTCCCCCAACCGTGAACGCAGGCGTGCAGTCTCGCGAGGCCGTCTCGCCGGGCGCAACCCCTGTCCGCGCCGCCCGCGCGTCCGCCCGGAATTCACATCTCTGTCCGTCGATCGCGCAAATGCACGCCGCCGGTTCACGAGTATGACCGACGGGAGCCGATTCTGTTCACAAGCGTGACCGGACCGCATTTCCACCGCAGCCCCGTTGACCTGCCGTTCGGAACCTCCTAGCATCCGATGGAAAGCGATTTCCCGTCCTACGGCGCAATGAAGCACCAGGGGGCATCGTGTCTTCCACTGCGTCGGAATCGGTATTCCCTACGCCACGGAGACGTATTATGCGCGTGAAACCCATGATTGCCTGCGTCGGCCTGTTAGCCGGCGTGCTGGTCGCGGTGGCGTCGTCCACCGCGCAGGCCGCGCCCACGCGGTACGAGGCGGAGAGCTCACCGGCGGTCTGCTCCGGCTCCATCGACACCGACTGGACCGGGTACACCGGCAGCGGCTTCTGCAACGGCGCCAACTCCACCAGCGGCTACCTCCAGTTCACCGTCACCGCCGCGGCGGCGGGCACGGCGGCGGTGGGCGTCCGGTTCGCCAACGGGACCACCACGGTCCGGCCCGCCACCCTGCTCGTGAACGGGTCGACGGTCCAGTCGCCGTCGTTCGAGGGCACCGGCGCCTGGTCGACGTGGGCCACGAAGACGGTCAGCGTGCCGCTGAACGCGGGCAGCAACACGATCCGGCTGAACCCGACCAGCTCCAGCGGCCTGCCCAACGTCGACCACCTCGACGTCGAGACCGGCGGCGACCCGCAGCCGCAGCCACCCGGCGGGCTCGTCGGCTGGGCCGCGCAAGCCGGCGGCACCACCGGTGGCGCGGGCGGTTCCACGGTCACCGTGAGCACGTTCGCCGACTTCCGCACGCAGGCGCAGTCCTCGGGCGCCAAGACCATCCTGGTCAACGGCATGCTCAGCGGCACGGGCACCGTCGAGATCAGCGCGAACAAGACGATCCGGGGCGTCGGCTCGAGTTCGGGCATCTCCGGGACCACCCTCAACATCGAGGACCTGAGCCCGGCCAACGTGATCATCCAGAACCTGAACATCCGCGGCAAGGTCGGCGGCGACGCGATCCAGATCGAGAGCGCCACGCACATCTGGATCGACCACAACACCATGTCCAGCACCATCGAGGACGACCCCGACTACTACGACGGGATGCTGGACATCACCCACGCCGCGGACTACATCACCGTGTCGTGGAACGTCATCCGCAACCACTGGAAGACCTCGCTCGTCGGCCACTCCGACGGCAACGGCGGCGAGGACCGCGGCCACCTGCGGGTCACCTACCACCACAACTGGTTCGACCGCACCTTCGAGCGCAGCCCGCGGGTGCGGTTCGGCGAGACGGTCCACGTGTTCAACAACTACTACACCAACGTCAACAACAACTCCGCCTCGTACGCCATCGCCTCGCTCATGGACGCCGGCCTCCTCGTGGAGGGCAACGTCTTCGAGAACGTGCAGCAGGCGTGCTGGTCGGCGAGCGGTTACGCGGACTCCGACCCCGGGCGCCTGGTCGCCCGCGACAACTCCCTGACCAACTCCGGCCCGTGCGAGGTCAACGGCACGGTGGCCGCCATCCCGTACCGCTACACCGCCGACGCCGTCGGCACGGTGAAGTCCTCCGTCACGGCGGGCTCCGGCGCGGGCAAGCTCTGACCCCCACGTCCGCTCACGGCGGCGACCGGCACCGACCGGTCGCCGCCGTTCGACGGCCGGCGCGGTCACAGGTGTCACCCTGGACCGCGTGGGGGACGTGCGGAGGTCGATCGCGGTGCGGGCTGGTCGCCTTGGTCGCGGCCGGGTGCGGCGAACGTTCGGAGGCCGACTACTACGCGAGGTACCGGGGCAGGCCCAGGGCTCAACGGCTCTCGATCAGTACTGGTAGCACGTGTCCGTGGCCGGCTTCGGGAACTTCATGCGGTCCCTGGTGTTCGGGCCGTAGATGCCGTCGTCGGCGGTGCCGATGGCCCTCTGGACGGCTTTCAGCGCGGCTTCGGTGCGCGGCCCGAAGCTGCCGTCGTTGGACAGGTCCCCCACCTTCTCGTCCGAGTAGGGCCACGCCAGGTCGAGGTCGGGGTAGCACCGACTCATCATCGACTGGAACCGGGACACCACCGACGTGTTCGCCGCGTAGTCGCGACCGATCGTGCACGTGGTGCTGCCCTTGACCGTCGGCACCATGAGCGTGCGACCCGACCGCACGACCTCGGACGTCGTGGTGCACAGCGCCGCCACCGCCGCGGACGCCGGAGCGGCCGACACGACCACGACCGCACCCAGCGCGGCGGCGACCAGCCCGGCCGCCCCGTAACGCAGACCCCTTGCTCTCATGGCACGAGCGTACGAACGCGGGAGCGGCCGCGGTGTCCGGTGAACACCCGACGCCGCGCCACCGCTCTCCCGGCACGCCCTGGAAGGTCGGTGTCAGGCGATCGGGCGAACGGCAGGTTCATGCCTCCCCGGCCGGGTACACGCCTCGCGGCACGCACTCTGGTGACGCCACCCCCGAGGAGAGGACCCGACGATCATGGCCGCCGACCGAGTGCCCGAGCACCTCGCGGACGCCGTGGAGCTCCGCACCGCGGACCCCGGCCGGGACGCGGCCGCGTGGCGGACCTACCAGCGCGGCCTGTCCGAGGTGTACTCCGGCATCGGCGCGGCCGACCTGGTCCCGGGGCCGGAGGTGCCCGCGGACGTGACGGCGGTCGTGCTGGCCGCCGCGGCCGACGAGGTCGTCGGCGGCATCCTGCTGCGCGCCCGCACGGTGATCCCGGCGGAGACCGGGTCGCCGCACCTCGCCGCCGCCATCGCCGAACGCGGGCCGGAGGGCGTGAACGAGATCGGCGGGTGCTGGATCCGGCCGGGGCACCAGGGCACGGGGGTCGGCACCGCGCTCGCCGGAGCGGCGCTGCGGGCGGCCGGGGCGGGCAGTGGTCGGTGGACGGTCACGTTGGCCAACCAGTTCAGCGTCGGCGTGGGCGTCCGGGTCGGGTTCGTGCCGGACGAGCGGTTCCGCGACCTGCCCTTCCCCGACGGCCGGTTCCGCAGCACGCTCTGCTGGTTCGACCACCGCGGTGCGGGGCGATGACGGCGACGTCGTGGCGCCCCGACGTCTTCGACCCGGCCGACGCCGAGGACCGTCGACGGCTCGACGGGCTCATCGCGTCCGGGCGGGTGTGGGAGACCAGCGACACCCTGCGGGCTCAGCTGCGCGACCTGGCGGAGGCCCGTCGGCCGGGCGACCGCGCCGCCGACGTGGCCGAGGTCCTGGCCGGCACGCCGCTGTCCGAGTACGGCCGGTGGGTCCACTACCCGTGGTCGGGGCGGCTCGTGCGGCTGCTGCCGCCCGCGGAGTTCCGCGAGCTGCGCCTGGACCGCAACCGGCCCAAGCTCGCACCGCACGAGCTGGCGCGACTCGCCGAGTTCACCGTGGGCGTCGTCGGCCTGTCCGTGGGCAACGCCATCGCGCTCACCCTCGCGCTCGAAGGCGCCGTGGGGCACCTGCGGCTCGCCGACCACGACACGCTCGACCTGTCCAACCTGAACCGGGTCCGGGCGGGCGTGCACGACATCGGGCGGGCGAAGACCGTGCTCGCCGCGCGGCAGATCGCCGAGTTCGACCCGTACCTCGGGCTGTCCGTGATGGACGGCATCGGTCCGGAGAACGTCGAGGAGTTCCTGCTCGGCGGACCGGACCTGGGGCCGCCGCTCGACGCGGTGGTCGAGGAGTGCGACTCGCTGAGCGTGAAGTTCCTGGTGCGCCAACGGGCGCGCGCGCACGGCCTGCCGGTGCTGATGGAGACCAGCGACCGGGGGATGCTCGACGTGGAGCGCTTCGACCTCGAACCGGCGCGCCCGCTGTTCCACGGGCTCACCGGTGACACCGCGGACCTCGCCGACGCCGGTGGCGAGGCGGCCGTCGTCCTGCGCCTGGTCGACGGTCAGCGGATCTCGGCGAACCTGGCGGCGTCCTTCGTGGAGCTGGGGTCCACGGTCTCCGCCTGGCCGCAGTTGGCCTCCGACGTGACGCTGGGCGGCGCGAGCATGACCGCGGCGATCCGCAACCTGGCCCTCGGCGAGGCGATGCCGTCCGGCCGCCGGTACCTGGACCTCGACACCGCCGTCCGCGAGCCCGTGACCGACGTGACGGCGCGGTCCGCCGAACCGGAAGCGCACCCGCGCACCGAATCGGTGCGCACGCCCGTGCCGGACCTGGTGCGGCACCTGGTGGAGCACGCGGTCCTCGCGCCGTCGGCCGGGAACGCCCAGCCGTGGCACTTCTACTGGGCCGACGACCGGCTCTGGGTGGCGCACGACCGCGACCGGGGCCGCAACCTCATGGACCCGCACTCCCGCACGGCGCTCCTGGCCCTGGGCGCGGCGGTGGAGAACGTGGTCATCGCCGCCGCGGACCGCGGCCTCGACACCGTCGTCGAACCGTTCCCGTTCGGCGACGTCGTCGCCGCGATCACCACCCGGCCCGGCGCGTCGGCCCCGGACGGCCTGCTGACCGCGTTGCGGCACCGCCGCACGCACCGCGCCCCCGGAACGCGGTCACCCCTGACCGCGGCCGAAGTCGCCTCGCTCACGGCCGCCGCGACGCACCACGGCGCACGGCTGGACCTGTGCCGTCGTCCGGCCGACCTGGAGGAGCTCGGCCTGATCATCGGCGCGTGCGACCGGATCCGGTTCCTGAACCCCCACCTCCACGCGGAGCTGTTCGGCGAACTGCGGTTCGGGCCCGACGAGGCCCGCGACGGGATCGACGTCGCCACGCTGGCGTTGCCGGCCGGGGCCGAGGAGGTCCTCCGGCTCGTCGCCCGACCGGAGGTCGCCGCCCGCCTCCGGCAGCTCGGCGGTGGCGACCGCCTCGCGCAAGCCGCGCGGGACGCGGTGGCCGGCGCGTCCGCGGTGGCACTGTTGTCGGTCCCCGACGACGCCCCGGAGTGCTGGCTCGCGGGTGGCCGCGCGATGCAGCGGACCTGGCTGCGTGCCGAGCAACTCGGCCTCGGACCGCACCCGATGACCACCGCGATCTACCTGTTCGACCTGCTGGGCGGCCCGGCGGCGACGATCCTCGACGCCGCCGAGACCGCCGAGCTGCACGAGTTGCGCACCCGTTTCCACCGGGTGGCCCCGAAACCGGACGGCCCGCTGACCCTGCTCTCCCGCCTCACCCGCACCACCGGCCCGGCCACGCCGTCGCGGCGCCTGCCGGTCGACTCGGTGCTCACCGCGGGAGCACCACCGGGCCACCCGGCGGCCTGAGGGCCCGGTCGGCTCAGGACAGCGGCGTGAGGATGGCCTTGAGGTCACGCCGGCCGGCCAGGCCCAGCTTCCGGTAGACGCGGGACAGGTGGAACTCGACCGTGCGCACGGTCAGGTACTGCTCCTCGGCGATCTGGCGGTTGCTGCGGCCGGTCCGGGCCAGTTCGCCGATCTTGCGCTCCTGCCTGGTGAGCCCGCCGGCGCGGTCCAGGGCGGTCATCCTGGCCAGCGCCTCCTCCGCCCGCGCGGACCACATCGCGTAACCCCGGCGGCGGGCGGTGTCCCGCACCGCTTCCAGCGTCTTGCGCGCCTCGCCGTGCAGCTCGCGCGTACCCAGCGCGAGCGCGAGGTCGTACCGGGCGTGCAGCGAGTCGCCGACCGCGTCCGTGCCGTCCAGGACCGCGACCACCTCGCGCAGGGACGCGGGTTCGCCTCCCGCGACCAGCGCCGCGGCGTGCGAGGCCAGGCCGACCGAACGCGGGGTGCGCCAGCGGCGGGCCGCCGCCATCTCCTTCGACACCAAAGCCTGCGCCAGGTCGGTGCGGCCGATCGCGTTCGCGCACACCGCCGCCCGCGACCGCCACGGGGCCACGGCCGGGTTCGTCACGCCCCACGCGGTCAGGTCGCGCCCGCAGTCCAGGAAGTCCTCCAGCGCCCGGTCGTACTGCCCGAGCGCGAACCGCAGCGCGCCCCGCGCCATGAACAGCTCCGCGCGGTCCTGCACGCCCGCCAGCGGGCCGCTGAACCCGTGCTCCAGCAGCAGGTCGTGCGCGCGGTTCAGCTCGCCGAGGTCGACCAGCGCGGACACCAGCCACGCCACGGCCACACTGCGGATCTGCCGGCACACGTCGCGCCGCAGCGACCCGGCGAGCACCTTGGCCGCGCCGCCGGGATCGCCGCCCAACCACATCAGCCGGGCCACCAGCAGCGCCACCACGCCACGCGCCTCGCCGAAGTCGATGACGTCCGGGCTGCGCATCGCGCGGACGCTGAGGTCCATCGCGGTGTCCAGCTCGTCGGCGTAGGCCAGCACCAGGATCCCGCACCAGAACGCCCCGGTCTCGCGCCCGCCGGGCAGCGCCAGCAGCTGCTCGGCGGTGGCGACCGTCCCGACCCGGTCCACGCCCCGGTTGGCCAGCTGCACGGCCCGCGCGGCGAGCCGCTGCTCCTCCGGCACGCCCGCCGCGTCCAACCCGGCGCAGTGCGCGTCGTCCGGCGCCGGTCCGCCCGGCACGTACACCAGGCCGCCCAGCTGGGGGCCGCGCACCCCGGCCGGGCCGCTGGCGAGCAGGTCGATCACCTCCCGCACCACCTGGTCGGCCTCACCCCACCGCCCGCGCTCCACCAGCTCGGCCCTGGTCCGCCGCACCCCCTCCAGGGTCAGCCCGTCCGGGCCGAGGTTCTCGGGCAGCCGCCACTCCACCGGGACGCGACGACCCGTGCCGGTGGACCGATCGACGTCGTGCTCCACACACACCCCCAAGATCCGCGTGCCCGCGCGCGACGGCGACGGGCACGGCGTTGTCGTTTCGCCTCTGCGATCCCGTCGGCGTGCGGCGGCGCCACCGAGGGGAAGCGTGCACCACGAGGGGTGTGAGCGCGCCGCGGCGCCCGCCGGTCGGTGGCCTCGCCACCCGTGACCGCCGCGGTCGACAGCGCTCCCCCGCCCCAGCCGTGGGATTCGCGGTCCGCGACGCTGCGGGCCGATGCGTGCTCAGACCTGTGCGCTCAGATCGGGCGGAACGTCAACAACGTGACGCGCCCGGCGCCCGGTTCTCCGACCGGCGCGAAACCCGCTTCTGCCCCCAGGCGGGTCCAGTCCCCCCAACCCCTTTCGCGGCCACCCAGAATAGCCATCATCTCGATATCCGAAAGCTTACCGAGGTCAGGTACACCTGAACGGGTGAGAAGGTGGTTCACAATCCACAACCGAGCGTCACGATCGTCGCCGATGGCCTCCCTGACCCGGGCCAGCACGCGCACCGCGTCCAGGTCGTCCCAATTCTGCAGCGAGCGCTTGATCAGATAGGCGTCGAACCCCCGTGGCACCTTCTCGAAGAAATCGGTCGCGATCGCCTCGGCCCGGTCCGTGACGCCGCGGCGGGCGAATTCGTCGGCCGCGCCGGCGATCGCGAGCGGGTGGTCGCACACCGCGCCCCTCACGCCGGGGTGGCGGCGCAGCAACTCGGCCAGGAAGCTGCCGCGACCGCCGCCGACGTCGGCGATCCGGAGGTGCCGGCGCGAGCGCAGGTCGTCGAACAGCTCGAAGGTCTCGGGGCCGTCGTTGCGCACCATGGCCCGGTCGAACAGGTCCGAGGCCGCGGGATCGCCCCGCAGGTGCTGGTAGAACGGCTCGCCGAACAGGTGGTCGAACGCCGGTTCGCCGGTCCGCACCGCGTGCGCCACGTCCTCGTAGGGCCGCCACATCATCGGGTCGGTGAGGAACAGCAGCACGTCCCGGAAACCGCCGGGCCCGCCGGTGCGCAGGCCGTCGGAGGCGGGGGTGAGCGAGAACCGGCCCGCGCCGTCCTCGGCCAGCACGCCCGCGGTCGCGGCGGCGGCGAGCACGCGGCGCAGGCGTGACGCGTCCACGCCCGCCAACGCGGCCAGTTCCGCCGCCGTGCCGGGGCCGTCGGCCAGCAGGTCCGGTACGCCGAGCTCGACCAGGGCGCGGATCGTGCCGATCGACCACTTCACCGCCGCGAGGTGGAACACCAGTTGGCGAGCGTCGCCGCGGGCCGCGGCGGGCAGCACGGGCGCGGTGCCGTCGTCGGCCGCGAATTGTGCGCCGTCCATCACCGGACTCCTGTCATGTCGTCGATCGACCTCAACCACACCCGTCCCCGCACCGTCACGACACCGCCGCCACGAACCCGCCGTCCACCCGCAACACCGATCCGGTGACGTAGTCCGCCTGCCGGCTCGCCAGGTAGCCGACGGCCGCGGCCACCTCCTCGGGCGTGCCGTAGCGGCCGACGTCGTTGGCCACCCACTCCGCCGCCGCGCGCCGTTCGATCTCCGGCAGCTCCGTGCCCCAGCCGCGCTCCGGGCCCACGCGCGCCAGCCAGTCGCGCATGTACTCGACCATGATCGGCCCCGGTGACACGACGTTCGACGTCACGCCGGTGCCCTTCAGCTCGCGGGCCAGCGACACCGCGAGGTTGTGCCGGGCCGCGAGCGCCGCCGAGTACTGCGGCTGCATCGCGATCGGCTGGGTGGCCAGGCCGCCGCCGACCTGGATCACGCGACCCCACCCGCGTTCCCGCATGGCGGGCACGAACGCGCGGATCATCCGCACCGCGGACACCACGTTCACCTGGTAGGCGGCGGCCCACAGGTCCGGCTCCGCGTCGAACCACGGCACGAGGTCCGTGCCGCCCGCGTTGTTGACCAGGATGTCGACCGGTCCGCCCGCGCCCGCCGCGCGGACCACTCCGGCCGCGCCCTCGTCGGTCGCCAGGTCGCCCAGCGCGAGGTCCACCCGGTGGCCGTGGCCGCGCACCTTCTCCGCGACCACCTCCAGCTTGTCCCGGTCGCGGCCGTGGACCACGACGTCCGCGCCCTCGGCGGCCAGCACGTCGGCCACCGCCGCGCCGATGCCGGAACTCGACCCCGTCACCAGCGCCCGTTTGCCGGTCAGCCCCAAATCCACGAATACTCCTCGTGACCTTTATTCACCGACGACCCCTGGACGAGTGATCCTCGATTACCCGTCCAGGGGTCGTTTCCGCAGTTATCCGTCGACGCGCGCCAACAGCTCGTCGGTCAACTCGGCGAGCCGTGCCGCGTCCTTCGGCGAGAACAGCCCGGTGCGCACGCTCATCTGGCTGTAGAGGTTGAACGCGGTGAGCGGTTCGGCCGGCGGGTCGTCCAGCAGCCGCACGATCGGCGGCACGACGGCGGTGGCCGGTTTCGCCACCGCCTTCTGCTGCTCGATGTACATCGCGGTCGGCGGGTCGAACTCGCCCACGAAACCGGTCGACGTGGTGCCGGGGTGGAACAGGACGTAGCGCACCGGCCCGTCGCCGTGCCGCTCGGCGAAGGTCACGCCGAGCAGGTCGTCCAGCCGCCCGGTCATGAACATGGCGTTGACGCCGTCGTAGCGGCGGGTGCTCTGCAGGTCGTCCCACGCCACCGGGGTGTCGTGGCCGGGGCCCGCCACGTTGACGATCACCGGCCGCTCGGTCTTCTCCAGCGCGGGTCGCAGCCCGTAGCTGAACAGCAGCCTGCTCAGGTAGAACAGGGCGAAGTTGTCCTCGAAGCCCTCCGCCGTCTCCCGCCGGTACGTGCGGAAGAAGCGCGCGCACAGCACCAGGCCGTCGATGGCGGGGTTCGCGTCCAGGATCTCGTCGACGACGCGCCGGTTGGTCGACACCAGGCTCAGGTCGGCCCGGACGAACTCCAGGGAGCCGGGGGCGCGTTCCGCCTCACCGGCCAGCGCTTCGCCCTTGCGGGGGTTCGTGCCGAGCGCGACGACGTGGTCCCCCCGGGTGAACAGCGCCCGCGCCACGGCCGCGCCGATGCCGTCGGTGGCGCCCGTGATCACGAATGTCCTCTTCAAACCGTGCTCCCTGGATCTCGTTTATCGTTGAACTGGTGTGATGCGCGCTCAACGCATCGCCTCGATGACCCGGGAGAACGACATCATCTCGGGTTCGAGGACGCTGAAGTAGGAGATGCCGAATCGCTTGCGCGCCTCGTGCAGTTGCTCCACGCATTCTTCGGGTGTGCCGACCAGGATTGACGGCAACTCGACGAGCTGGTCGGCCGTGAGGTCCAGATCATTCTGCCACACATCGGCGATCACGCGTTCGGAGCCGGGCAGCAATACGCGGTGAACGGGAATGTTGAGTTCGACGTCGTGCACGCGGTCGCCGAGGTGCGCGTGCACGAATTCCACGCGATCGGCCAACTCGCCGACGGAGCCCAGCTTGAGGCCCTCGCCGTCGCGGACGCGGGTGGTCCCGGTGAACGCGATGACGTCGGCGCGTTCGGCGGCCAGCCGCAGCACCCGGTCGCCGCGGCCGGCGACCATGACGGGCGCCGAGGCCGACTCCTTGAGCCGGTCGACCGTGCGCTCCAGGTGCGCGACCCGTTCGGCGGCGGGCGTCCAGGGCAACCCCGCCGCGTCGAACTGGCCGCGCTCGTAGCCCGCGCCGAGGCCGACCTCGACCCGGCCACCCGAGTAGCGGTCGATCGTCTCGACGTCGCGGGCGAGCACGGCCGGCTCGTAGAACGTCGTGTTCAGCACGAGCGTCCCGACGCGGACGCGTTCGGTGGCCTCGGCGACGAGCAGCAGGGTCGGCAGCGGCGCGGGCATCCCGAGGTGGTCGGACACCTGCACCACGTCGTAGCCCAACTGCTCGGCGAGCCTGGCCCTGGCGACCCACTCGGACCGCTCGACGGGCGTGAAGAGGCCGACGCCGAAGCGGAACGGCCGGTCGTGCACGGTGGTCACGCGCTCCCCCTTCAGTACGGGCGCGCGGCCCGCGCCGCGCGCAGTGCCGAGCCCCACCAGGCGAGCCGGTCGAGCATCACCTTCGCCGCCGCCTCGCTGCCCGCCGCGTCGCGCGGCGCGCCGTCGACGAAGAGGTCCCACACGTTGGTGAAGCTGACGGACTCGCGGACGGTCGTGGCGTGCAGCTCGGCGAACACGTGCCGCAGGTGCTCGACCGCGCGCAGGCCCGCGCCCGCGCCGCCGTAGGACACGAACCCGACCGGCTTCGCGTTCCACTCGGCGTTGAACCAGTCGATCGCGTTCTTCAGCGCGGCGGGCGGCGCGTGGTTGTACTCGGGCGTGACGACGACGAACGCGTCGGCGGCGGCGAGCTTGGCCGACAGCGCGTCGCGCACCCTCGCGGTGCCCGCGTCCGGTTGCCTGCCCGGTTCGGGCAGGACGAGCGGCAGCGGGTAGTCGAGCAGGTCGAGCAGCTCGACCCGGAAGTCCGGGTGGGTGCGGGCGACGCCCTCGAACCACCGCGCGGCGGTCGGCGCGAACCGGCCGTCGCGGACGCTGCCCACGACGACGAGGAGGGTGAGCGGTTCTGCGGTCATGACGGGACCTTTCCTGTCGTGGTCGTGCGGAGGCCGGTGAGGGCGACGGCGGCGCCGACCACCGCCGCCGCGGTGACCAGCGCCATCGCCGCACGGGGTCCGCCGGTGGCGAGCAGCAGCGCGACCAGCGGCAGCGACACGACCGAGCCGAGCTGCACGAACGTCTGGTAGACCGGCACGGCGGCGGCACGTCGGTCGGCCGGCACGGTCGCGGTGGCCTGGAGGTTCAGCGCGACGAACGACAGCACGAACCCGGCTTCGACCAGCAGCAGCACCGGCAACACGGCGGTCGCGTACGGCTCCGGGTCCGGCCGCGCGAGGTAGAGGGCGTTGCCCGCGGCCGAGCACAGCGCGCCCGCCGCGATCAGCCTGGCCGTGCCGAACCGGCGCACGAGCCGCGCGCCGTGCGGCGCGGCGAGGACCAGCGGCAGGCTGGCGGGCAGCAGGGCGAGCGCGAGCCGCCACGGCGGGAGGTGCGCGAGCTGCGTGGTGACCAGCAGCAACAGCCCGATGTACGTGCCGTTCAGGACGGCCGCGCCGAACCCGGCGCGCAGCAGCGAGCCGTCACGCAGGACCGTTCTGTCGAGTGGCGGCGGCGGCGCGGCGGGCGCGCGGGGAATCACCCCGAGCCCGGCGGCGAACAGCACCAGCGCGACCGGCGCGGGGAACAGGAACGTCCAGTGCCAGTCGTTCGCGCTGAGCACGCCGGACAGCAGCAGGCCCGAGGTGAACCCCGCCGCGCCGAAGAGCGAGTAGACCGAGACGGCGCGCCGCCGTGCCGGGCCGTCGAACACCGAGACGATGATCGCCAGCCCGGCGGGCGCGGTGAGCGCGGCGCAGAAGCCCTTGACCACGCGGGTCGCGACGAGCACGCCCAGCGAGTCGGTGAGGCCCGCGACCACGGACGCCACCGCGAACAGCAGCATCGCGCCCAGGTAGAGCTCCTTGCGCCCGAGGCGGGCGGCCAGGTGGGGACCGGGCACGAGCAGCAGCGCGAACCCGAGCGCGAAGCCGCTCATCACCCACTGCGCGTCCGGGGTCGTGATGGCGAACCCGGCGCTGAGGGGAGTCAGCGCCGGGAGCACCACGGCGACCTCAAGGGCGTCGAGCAGCATGTTGCCCGAGAGGACGAACAGCAGCGCCCACGCCTTGCGGTCCCACTCGCCGCCCTCACGCACGGGCGGGCGCCTTGTCCAGCAGCGGCGCCAGCTCGCGACTGGCCAGCTCCAGGTGCCGGACCACCAGGTCGTCGGGCATCGCGCCGACGCTGGCCCAGAAGATCAGGTGCTCGACCGGCAGCCCTTCGGCGCGTCGGAGGATGCGTGCGGCGGCCTCGTCGGGGGTCATGATCTCCAGCGCGCCCCACGGGCCGTCCTCGCGGCGGTCGCGGAAGTCGCTCGGCTCGATCAGCGGCGGTGGCGGCGCGTCCGTGCCCTCGACCGAGAGCTGCCGGTAGCTGTTCATCTGGTGCGCGAGGTGCGGCGCGACCCTGGCCCAGGCCGCGTCCGGGTCGTCGGCGAGCAGCACGGGCAGCAGGTCGGACATCCGGGCCGACGCCGGGTCGTGGCCGCCTTCGACCAGCCCGTCGCGGTAGTGCGGGAGGATGTCGCGCGAGATGTGCAGCAGCCCGAGGCCGAGCCGGCCCGCGATGCGCGCGCCGCGCGGGCCGTAGAAGCCGCCCCACATGGGCACGGGGTCCTGGATCGGCAGCGGCGTGACGCCGCCTTCGCGCCACAGCCGCTGTACTTCGCGGATGACGCGTTCGGTCTCGGCGAACCGGCGGCCGTGGTCGGCGCCGACCAGCTCGAACTCGGGCACGCGGTAGCCGGCGCCCATGCCGAGCTCCAGCCGCCCGCCGCTGATGAGGTCCACGACGGCCGCTTCCTCGGCCAGGTGCGCGGGTTGGCGCAGTGCGGGCAGGGTGACGGCGGTGCCGATGCGGACGTCGCGGGTGCGCGCCGCCGCGGCGGCGGCGAACGTCAGCGGCTGGGGCAGGTAGCCGTCGGGGAACAGGTGGTGCTCGGTGAACCACACGCCGTTCGCGCCGAGCCGGTCGGCCTCCTCGCACAGCTCCAGGCTGCGCGCGTAGTGGTCCGCCCAGGGCCGTTGCCACTGCGCGGGGTTGCGCAGGTCGAAGAGAAAGCCGACGTCCATACCGGTCTCCTTGAAGTCAGTTCCGCCAGGTGCGCGCGCCCGCGAAGCCCGCGACGCGCTCAGGCCTGCGCCACCGGGCCGCCCGCCGTGGCACCTCTTCCTCCACGACCGCCGCCGCTGCCGCCCGCAGCCGCAGGACCGCCGCCAACGCCGCCAGCTCCACCGGGTCGGGATCGCCCTTCTCGACGCGCAGCAGAAGTTCGGGCCGCGTGTCTTGGCCACCCACCACCGGATGCGGGTCGCGGTCGCTTGCCACCGCCGACCGCGGGCCCTGGTCGCCCACCGCCGCCGACCGCCGGTCCCGGGCCGTCATTGCGGTGGGTTGCCGTGCTTGCGGCGCGGCAGGTCGGCGTCTTTGGTCTCCAGCATCGCGAACGTGCGGATCAGCACCTCGCGCGTCCGGCGCGGGTCGATCACGTCGTCCACCAGGCCGCGCTCGGCCGCGTAGAACGGGTGCACCAGTTCGCCGCGGTACTGGTCGATCTTCTCCTGCCTGGTGCGCGCGGGATCCGCGGAGGCGGCTATCTCGCGCCGGAACACGACGTCCGCCGCCGCCTCCGCCCCCATCACCGCGATCTCGTTGGTGGGCCAGGCGTACGAGACGTCCGCGCCGATCGACCGCGAGTCCATCACGATGTACGCGCCGCCGTAAGCCTTGCGCAGCACCACGGACACCCGGGGCACGGTCGCGTTGCAGTACGCGTACAGCAGCTTCGCGCCACGCCGGATGATGCCGTCGTGCTCCTGGTCGACCCCCGGCAGGAAGCCGGGCACGTCCACCAGCGTGAGCAGCGGGATGTTGAACGAGTCGCAGAACTGGACGAACCGCGCGCCCTTCTCGCTCGCGCGGATGTCCAGCACCCCGGCGAGCGCGGCCGGCTGGCTGGCCACGATCCCGACCAGCTGCCCGTCCAACCGGGCGAACGTGCACACCAGGTTCGGCGCCCACAGCGCGTGCACCTCGAAGTGGTGCCCGTCGTCGACGACCTCCTCGATCACGTCGCGCACGTCGTAGGACCGCGCGCCGTCCACGGGCACCAGGTCGAGCAGCGCGTCGCCGCGCCGGTCCACCGGGTCGTCACCGCGCACCACGGGCGGCAGCTCGCGGTTGTTGGCGGGCAGCATGGACAGCAGCAGCCGGACGTCGGCCAGGCAGCTCTCCTCGTCGTCGTAGACGAAGTGCGCCACCCCGGACGTCCCGCCGTGCACCTCCGCGCCGCCCAACCCCTCCATCGTGATCTCTTCGCCGGTCACGGTGCGGACCACGTCCGGCCCGGTGATGAACATCTGCGAGACACCGCGCACCATGAAGGCGAAGTCGGTCAACGCGGGCGAGTACGCGGCGCCTCCGGCGCACGGCCCGAGCATCACGCTGATCTGCGGGATCACGCCGGACGCGCGCACGTTGCGCTGGAAGATCCCGCCGTAGCCGGCGAGCGCGGACACGCCCTCCTGGATGCGCGCCCCCGCGCCGTCGTTCAACGACACCAGCGGCGCACCCGCCGCGATGGCCAGGTCCATCACCTTGTGGATCTTCTGCGCGTGCGCCTCGCCCAGCGCGCCGCCGAACGCGCGGAAGTCGTGCGCGTACACGAACACCCGCCGGCCGTCGACGCTCCCCCAGCCGGCCACCACGCCGTCTCCGTGCGGGCGCTTGGCCTCCAGGCCGAACCCGGTGGCGCGGTGCCTGCGCAGCGGCTCCACCTCGGTGAAGCTGCCCTTGTCCAGCAACAGCTCGATGCGCTCGTGCGCGGTCAGCTTGCCCTTGGCGTGCTGCCGCTCGGTGGCACGCGGGTCCTCGCCGGCCCTGGTCAGCTCCTTCAACGCGGCCAACTCGTCGATCCGGGCGACGTGGGTCTCCGGTTCGCGGACTGTCGTCATGCTTCCCCCCGATCTCAACCCAGCAGGGTGCCGCCGCTGGTGTCGATGAACGCGCCGGTGATCCAGCGCGCGTCCTCGGTCGCCAGGAACGCCACCACGTTCGCGACGTCGTCGGCCTTCGCGACCTGCTTGAACGCCGACAGCTGCGACATCGCCTCGACGGCCTCCGGGATGTCGAACACGGGGCTGCCGTTGTCGGTGATGCCCGGCGCGACGGAGTTCACCGTGATGCCGCGCGGCGCGAGGTGGCGCGCCATGTGCAGCGACAGCTGCTCGATCGCGCCCTTGCTCATCGAGTACGCCACCTGCTCGGGGTTGGCGACCCTGGTGACGCCGGACGAGATGTTGATGATCCGCCCGCCGTCGGCCAGCGACTCCGACGCGCGCTGCACGATGAAGAACGGCGCCTTGGCGTTGACCGCCATCAGCCGGTCGAAGTCCTCCGGCGTCACGTCCTCGGGCGCGAGGCCCGCCGCGGTCTGCGCCGCCGCGTTGTTCACCACGATGTCCAACGTGGTGGCGCCGGTGCGCTCGCGCAGCCCCCGCTCCAGGCCGAGGAACAGCTCGTGCACGTCGCCGGGCACGCCCAGCTCCGCCCGCACGGCGAACGCCCGGCCGCCGTCCTTCTCGATGAGCGCCACGGTCTCGGCCGCGGCCTCGTCGTTGCTCGCGTAGTGGACGGCGACCAGCGCGCCCTCCTCGGCCAGCCGCCGCGCGGTGGCCCGGCCGATGCCCCGGCTGGCGCCCGTGACCAGCGCGGTCTTGCCTTCGAGCTTGCCCATGGTGGTCCTCTCCTGAGGTGTGTGCTGTGGTGCGGGCGCCGTGCCGAGGCCGCTGACCATCCCGGCGAGGTGCGCCTGCACGGCGTCGAAGCGCATGAGCTCGCCGAAGACCTCGCGCAGCGGCTCCACCTCCGGCCCGCCGAGCAGCAGCAGCGCCTGCGCCTGGATGTTGGTCAGCGTCCGGGCGCCCGCGGCGTGCCGGACGGCGTCGTAGTGCTCCAGCTGGCCGTCGTCGTCGCCCGCGAGCCGCGCCGACAGCCGTTGCCCGAGCTCGGCGGCGTCCTGGAGGCCGAGGTTGAGCGCCTGGCCACCCACCGGCATCTGCCGGTGGGCCGCGTCGCCCGCGAGCAGCACCCGGCCCCGGCGGTAGGTCGCGGCCTGCCGGCTGGTGTTGCCGAACGCGTTGAGCCACGTGGGCCGCCCGCCGCCGATGTCCTCGCCGGTGACCTCCGCCCACGCCCGGACGACCTCGGCGAACGCGGGCGGACCCGACCGCGCCGCGGGCGTGGAGCCGAACACGTGCACCATGACGCGGGTGCTGCCGTCGGGCCAGCGGTGGGCGGTGGCCAGGCCGTTCGGGTGCCGCTCGAACCGCCGGTCCGGGAGGTCGACGCCCTTGACGTCGGCCCGCAGCATCTCCAGCGTGGCGTCCCGGCCGGGGAAGTCGAACCCGGCGAGGACGCGCACGGTGCTCTCCTCGCCGTCGCAGCCGACCAGGTACGCGGCGGTGATCCGGTCGGCACCGGCCACCGCGACGACGTGGTCCTCCCGCTCGACGAGGTCGGTCAGCTCCCGGCCGCGCAGCACCCGCGCGCCCAGTCGGACCGCCCGCTCACCCAGCACCCGCTCCAGCCCGGCCTGCGGGCACTTCCACTGCCCGGCGAAGCGGTGACCCGGGTCGGCCGCCGTGAGGTCGAGCCGGAGTCCGCCGAAGTGGCCGGGTCCGCCCGGCGGCAGCCCGCCGAGCGCCTCCAGCACGCCCCGCTCGGCCAGCACGTCCACGGTGCGGGCGTGCAGGGTCGAGGCTCGGGACTCGGTGGTGGGCTCGGTCAGCCGCTCCAGCACGGTGACCCGCGCGCCGCTCGCGCACAGGTCGCCCGCGAGCAGCAGGCCGACCGGGCCCGCCCCGACCACGACGACGTCGGTGTCCATCGCCTCAGCGCCGCTGTTCCGCGTAGGCCTTGGCGTGGCCGAGCGTCGCCCGGCTGTTGTTGCCCAGCGCGTCGCGGAGGAACGTCCTCGCCTCGGCCACGCCCGCGTCCGGTCCGAGGACCTTGGCGATGGTGTCCGGGTTGATGATCACGGTGTGCTGGGACGACGCGGTGGTGACGCCGTGCTCGTCCTCCTCGAACGTCCAGTAGCCGGTGTGCAAGGTCATCAGCGCGGGCAGGGTGGTCTGCTTGTAGGCGATCTTGTGGTGCGGGAAGCAGACCCGGACCGACTCGGTGGTGTGCGCGGAGCCGTCCTTGGTGAGCGTCTCCATCCGCAGCACCTGCAAGCCGGGCGTGTCCTCGGTCAACGTCACCGACGCCACGTGCGGCAGGCGCTCGGTCCACCGGCCCGCGTCGTTGACGAAGTCGTACACGTCCTTGGCCGCGCCGTCGATCGTGACCGAGTCCACGAAGGACATCGTCAGCTCCGCGGTCCTGGTGGCCAGCTCGACGTTCGCCTTCAACGACGGCAGCTCGGCCTTGCTGTTGCGGTCGACCGCCTGGTCGATCCACTCCAGCCCTTCCGGGTCGTCGTCGATCGCGCGGTAGGTGTGCAGCAGCCGCAGCCGCGTCTGCTCGCCCTGCGGCTCGATGACCCAGGTGCCGCTCATCTCCGCGACCGGCGGCGACGACACCTCCTGGGCGAAGGTGATGCGCAGGTTGTCCGGGTCGAGCTCGCGGCGCGAGGTCCAGTTCTTCGGCTCGCCGTTGGCCGTGGCCCAGATCCGGATGCGCTCGCGGTTGCCCTCGCGCTCCACGCAGTCCACGTACACCGACGGCGGGAACAGCCGCGGCCAGTTCTCCACCTCGGCGAGCATGCGGTAGACGTCCGCGGGCGGCGCCTGCACGGTGATCTCGTGCTCGACCTCGCGGACCGGGAAGCCGGTCATGGGTGTCCTCCTCGGTCGGTGCTGCTCAGAAGTTGCCCAGGCCGCCGCAGACGTTGAGCGCCTGCGCGGTGATCGAGGCGGCCGTGTCGGAGGCCAGGTAGCCGACGAGGCCCGCCACCTCCTCGGGCGTGGAGTACCGGCCGAGCGGGATCTTGGCGGTGAACTTCTCCATGATCGCCTCTTCGGTGGTGCTGTACGCCGCCGCGTAGCCCTGCCGGACCCGTTGCGCCATCGGGGTTTCCACGTACCCGGGGCACACCGCGTTGACCGTGATGCCGGTCGGCGCGAGCTCGTTGCCCAGGGCTTTGGTGAACCCGACGACGCCGTGCTTGGACGCCGAGTACGGCGCGCCGAGCACCACGCCCTGCTTGCCCGCGGTGGAGGCGATGTTGATGATCCGGCCGCGGTCCTTGCCGCGCATGCCACCGGTGTTGAGCACCTCGCGGGTGACCAGGAAGACGCTGGTGAGGTTGGTGGCGATGACGTCGAGCCACAGGTCGTCCTCGATGTCGGCGGTCACGCCGCCGCCGCTGCGGCCCGCGTTGTTCACCAGCACGTCGATCGGGCCGTAGCGGTCGACGGCGGCCCGCACGACGTGGCGGATGTCGTCCTTCTCGCGCACGTCGCCGGTCGTGCCGTCCACGTCGAGGCCCTCGTCCTGGAGGTCCTTGACGGTGCGCAGCAGCGCTTCCTCGCCGCGGGCGCACAGGAAGACCCGGTGACCCTGCTCGGCGAGCAGCCGCGCGGTCGCCAGGCCGATGCCGCTCGTCGCGCCGGTGACCAGCGCGACCTTTCCGTTGTCCGTCATGGGTTTTCCTTCGTGCTCAGACCGCTTGGGCGGCGAGGTGGGAGTTGACGAGGTCGACCAGGGCGGCGGGCGTGCGCGCGTCGGCCAGGGCGTCCTCGTCGAGGGAGATGCCGTACTCGCGCTCGATGCGACCGCCGGTCTCCAGCAGCGCCAGCGACTCGTAGCCCAGCTCCTCGAAGTCGCTCTCGGCGATGTCGCCGTCGAGGTCGACGGCCTCGTCCGTGCCGGCGCCTTCGCGGAGGATGCGCTTGAGGTCGTCGATGGTGAACTTCACGGACATGGTGGTTCCTCTCGGCAGTCTCAGGTCGGTTCGGGCGCGCGGACGACGACCGCGGAGTTGAACCCGCCGTGCCCGCGCGCGATCACCAGCGCGGCCTTCAGGTCCGCGCGGCGCGGCGCGCCGGTCACCAGGTCCAGCTCGTAGCGCTCGGACGGGCGGGTGTTGACCGTCGGCGGGATCACGCCGTCGCGCAGCGAGAGCAGCGCGGCGGCCAGGTCCAGCGGCGCGGCGCCGGAGTACAGCCGACCCGTCCCGGTCTTCGGCGCGGTCACGGGCACGCCGCGCGGGCCGAAGACCTTCGTGACGGCCTCCGCCTCGGCCCGGTCCAGCTCGGGCACGGCGGCGGCGTCGGCGAACACCACGCCGATCTCGTCGGCCACGGCGCCCGCGTCGGCCAGCGCGCGTTGGATCGCCTTCTGCAACGTCGGCGCACGGTCGCTGCCCGGCGGCGGGTCCATAGTGGACGCGTGGCCGGCGATCTCGCCGTAGACGTGCGCGCCGCGGGCGGTGGCGTGCTGCTGGTCCTCCAGCACCAGCAGCGCGCCGCCCTCGCCCGGCACGTGCCCGGCGGCGTCCTCGTCGAACGGCAGGTAGGCGCGCCGCGGGTCGTCGTGCTCGCTGAGCCGGCCGCTGGTGAGCTGCGCGACCCAGCCCCACGGGCAGATCGACGCGTCGACCGCGCCCGCCAGCACCACCGACGTGCCGTTGCGGATCTGGCGGCGGGCCTGCGCGACCGCGTCCAGGCCGCCCGCCTGGTCGCTCACCACCACGCTGCTCGGGCCGCGCAGCCCGTTGCGGATGGAGATCTGGCCGCTGTTCACCGCGTAGAACCAGGCGAACGACTGGTAGGCGCTGACGTACTGGCCGCCCTTGCTCCACAGCGCCCGCAGCTCGTTCTGGCCGAACTCGAAGCCGCCGGAGTGGCTGGCGGTGATCACGCCGATGTCGTAGTCGGCCAGTTCGGACGGCACGAGCCGCGCGTCGGCGAACGCCCAGTCGGCCGCCACCAGCGCGAGCCTGGTCATCCGGTCGGTCTGCGGCAGCAGCCTGCCCGGCAGGTGCTCCTCGGCGACGAAGTCGCGGATCTCGCCCGCGAGCCGGGCGGGGTAGCTCGACGGGTCGAACCGGGAGATCCGGTCCAGCGCGCCGGCGCCGGCCAGGGTGTTGGCCCAGTAGGCGTCCACCCCGAGCCCGGTCGGCGCGGCCACGCCGAGGCCCGTGACGACGACGCTCACGACCGCACCCGCCCCGGGTCGGTGAGCACCACGGCGCTCTGGAAGCCGCCGAAGCCGCTGCCCACGGACAGCACCGCGTCGGTCCTCCAGTCCCGGGCCACCAGCGGCACGTAGTCCAGGTCGCACTCCGGGTCCGGGTCGTGCAGGTTCGCCGTCGGCGGCACCACGTCGTGCTGCATGGCCAGCACCGAGGCGGCGACCTCGATCGAGCCGATCGCGCCCAGCGAGTGGCCGACCATGGACTTGATCGAGCTGACCGGCACCCGGTAGGCGTGCTCGCCCAGGCTCCGCTTGAACGCCGCCGTCTCGTGCCGGTCGTTCTGCCTGGTGCCCGAACCGTGGGCGTTGACGTAGTCGATGTCCTCCGGGTTGAGCCGCGCCTGCGCCAGCGCGACCCGGATCGCCTCGGCCATCTCCCGGCCGTCCGGCTTCAGGCCCGTCATGTGGAAGGCGTTGGACCGGGTCGCGTACCCGGCGACCTCGGCGTACACCTTCGCCCCGCGGGCGAGGGCGCTCTCCAGCTCCTCCAGCACGAACACCGCCGCGCCCTCGCCGAGGACGAACCCGTTGCGGCTCGCGTCGAACGGCCGCGAGGCGTGCTCGGGGTCGTCGTTGCGCGGCGTGGTGGCCTTGATGGCGTCGAAGCAGGCCACGGTGATCGGCGAGATCGGCGCGTCGGTGGCGCCCGCGACCATCACGTCCGCCGAACCCTCGCGGATCACGTCGGTGGCGTAGCCGATCGCGTCCAGGCCCGACGTGCAGCCGGTCGAGACGACCGTGCTCGGACCCTCCGCGCCGACCGCCCAGGCGACCTCCGTCGCGAACGAGCTGGGCGCGAGGTAGTTGTACAGGTGCGGCACGGCGTAGCGGTGGTCGACCAGCTCCAGCCGACCGCCGTCGCTGACCGTCCGGTACTCCTGGTCCAGCCCCATCGTCGCGCCGACCGCGCTGCCGATGGTCACGCCGACCCGGCCGGGGTCGACCGAGGAGAACTCCAGCCCGCTGTCCTCCACGGCCTGGCGGGCGGTGACGACGGCGAACTGCGCGGCCCGGTCCATGCGCCGGACCTCCTGCGGCCCGAGGCCGTGCAGCTCGGCGTCGAAGTCGACCTCGGCCGCCACCTGGGAGCGGAACGGCGACGGGTCGAAGAACGAGATGCGGCGGGTGGCGGTGCGGCCCGCGGTGAGCAGGTCCCAGAAGTTCTTCACGCCCGGTGTGCCGGGGGCGGTGACGCCGACCCCGGTGATCACCACTCGACGGTTGGTCACGGTGTGCTCCAGTGGTAGAACCGGCTCGCCATCGCGTCCGCGGGCGAGCGCCACGTCTTCGGGTCGTAGGCCTCGATGAACGGCTTCAGGTCGTCGCTGATCCGGACGAAGCGCGGGTCGCCCTTGGCTTCCTCGATGCGCTCGCCGCCGTGGTCGTCGTCGAAGTCCTGGAGGTGGAAGTACAGGCCGCGGTAGTGGAAGAGCTGGCGCCGGCGGGTGCCCATGCGGCCCGGCATGTCGCTCTCGTCGAACTCCCGGAACAGCGCGGCGACGTCGCCCGCGGATCCCGGGTCCATCCGGGCCACGATCAAGGTGCTGTGCATCGGTCCTCCTCCTGGTCAGCCGGCCGGTCCGAACCAGCGGTCCAAGGCCGTCGGCAGGTCGTGGTGACTGCCCGGCGCGGCCCAGGCCACGTGGCCGTCGGGCCGGACGAGGACCGCCGTGGTCCCGCCGGGGAGGTCGTCGGCCGCGGTCGCGGTGACGACGTCGATCCGGTCGGCCCAGGGAGCCGCCCGTCGGCGCAGGACGGCGTTGTCCGCGAGGTCGAGCAGGACGCCCCGGCCCCGGCGCAGCAGCTCCGCGCCGCTCGTCCGGTGGTGGCCGCGGGTCAGGTCGAGGTGGGGCAACCGCAGGCCCAGCAACGGGTTCTCGCCGCCGCCGACGTCGTAGCGGATGTCCAGGCCGCTCACCCGGGCCGCGAGGTGGCGTTGCACCTCCGGGTAGCGCAGCAGCTCGGCGAACACCTCCCGCAGCGGCGCGACCTCCGCGCCGCCGAGGATGAACGTGCTCTGCGCACGGGTGTTCACCAGCAGTTGGCGGCCGACCTCGTGCCGCTCGGCGTGGTAGGTGTCCAGCAGGGACGGCGGCGCCGTGCCGTTGACGACGGCGGCCAGCTTCCAGCCCAGGTTCACCGCGTCCTGGACGCCGGTGTTCATGCCCTGGCCGCCGGCCGGCAGGTGCACGTGGGCGGCGTCGCCCGCGAGCAGCACGCGGCCGCGGCGGTACTCGGTGACCTGGCGGGCCGCGTCGCCGAACGCGCTCACCCAGACCGGCTCGGCCTGCGAGATGTCGGTGTCGGTGAGCCGCTTCCAGACCTCCGCGACCTCGGCGAACGCCGGCGGTCCGGTGCGGCGGCGCGGCGGGGTGCCGCGCTCGCCCACGATGACCCTCGTGGTCCCGTCGGGCAGGCGCGCCGTCATCACCATGCCGCCGGGCACCTGCTCGCCGATCATCCGCGGCTCGATGTCGATGCCGCGCAGGTCGGCCATCAGCAGCTCGGTGGTGGCGTCCGTGCCGGGGAAGTCGAACCCGGCCAGCTTGCGCACCGTGCTGCGACCGCCGTCGCACCCGACGAGGTAGCGGGCGCGCACCGTCTCCGAGGTGCCGCGGACGTGCGCGGTGACGCCGTCGGCGTCCTCCTCGAACCCGACGAACTCCGTGCCGCGCCGGACGTCCGCGCCCAGTTGGCGCACCCAGCCCTCCAGCACGGCCTCGGTGCGGTGCTGCGGCACGGTCTTCGCCGACTCGCGCGCCGCGCCGAGCACGCCGAGGTCCAGCGGTATGCCGCCGAAGTGCCCGAACGTGCCCGTCTCGATCCCGCCGAACCGCGGCAGCAGGCCGCGCTGGTCGAACACCTCCATCGTGCGGATGGTGAACCCGATGCCCCGCGACTCGCCGGTGCGCTCGGGCAGCCGTTCGAGCACGACCACGTCGACGCCCGCCAACCGCAGCTCGCCGGCCAGCATGAGACCCGCGGGTCCCGCGCCCACGACAACGACCGATGCGTACACAGTCCCCTCCTCGGGGGTGGAAGGCTTCATTCGGAGAGCCGGCAGACGACCGCGCCGGCGGCGATCGCGTCGCCCGGCTTCGCGGTGAGGCCGCGCACGACGCCCGCCCGGTGGGCGAGCAGCGGTTGCTCCATCTTCATCGCCTCGACGACCAGGACCAGGTCGCCCGCGGCGACCCGCCCGCCCTCCTCGACGGCGACCTTCACGGCGGTGCCCTGCATGGGCGACACCAGTTCGTCGCCCGTCGCGGCGGCCTTGCGCGCCGCCGCCCGCGGTTTGCGCACCGCCGTGGCGACGGGTCCGCGCGCGGCGGGCGCCGGCGACGGCAGCGACACCTCCAGCCGACGGCCGCCCACCTCGACCACCACCGTCTCGCGCGGTGCGGCGGCCGGTTCCTCGTGCGGCTCGCCGTCGTAGGGCGGCACGCGGTTGTCGAACTCGGTCTCGATCCACCGGGTGTGCACCGCGAACGGCTCGCCCGCGAACGCCGGGTCGTCCACCACCGCGCGGTGGAACGGCAGCGTGGTCGGCACGCCGTCGACCTGGAACTCGGCCAGCGCGCGGGCCGCCCGGCGCAGCGCCTGCCCGCGCGTCGCGCCGGTGACGACCAGCTTGGCCAGCAGCGAGTCCCACGCGGGCCGCACGACCGTGCCGCTCTCCACGCCGGAGTCCAGCCGCACGCCCGGCCCCGAGGGCGGCGCGAACCGCGTCACCGTGCCCGGCGCGGGCAGGAAGCCCCGACCGGGGTCCTCGCTGTTGAGCCGGAACTCCAGCGAGTGCCCGCGCGGCACGGGGTCCACGTCGTCCAGCCGCTCGCCGCGGGCGACCCGGAACATCTCCCGCACCAGGTCGACGCCCGTGACCTCCTCCGTCACCGGGTGCTCGACCTGGAGCCTCGTGTTGACCTCCAGGAACGAGATCGTCCCGTCGCGGGCGACCAGGAACTCGCACGTGCCCGCGCCGACGTACCCGACGTGCGCCAGGATCGCCTTGGACGCCCGGTACAGCTCGGCGTTCTGCTCCGGGGTGAGGAACGGCGCGGGCGCTTCCTCGACCAGCTTCTGGTGGCGGCGCTGCAACGAGCAGTCCCGGGTGGAGACGACCACGACGGTGCCGTGCCGGTCGGCCAGGCACTGCGTCTCCACGTGCCGCGGCCGGTCCAGGTAGCGCTCCACGAAGCACTCACCGCGCCCGAACGCGGTGGTGGCCTCGCGCACCGCCGACTCGAACAGCTCGGGGATCTCCGCCCGGGTCCGGGCCACCTTCAGGCCGCGGCCGCCACCGCCGAACGCCGCCTTGATCGCGATCGGCAGCCCGTGCTCGTCGGCGAACGCGACCGCCTCCTCGTGCCCGTCGACCGGCGCGGGCGTGCCCGCCACCAGCGGCGCGCCCACCTCGCGGGCGATGCGCCGGGCCTGCACCTTGTCGCCGAGCGCGCGGATCGCGTCGGGCGAGGGCCCGATCCAGGTCAACCCGGCGTCCAGGACGGCCTGCGCGAACCCGGCGTTCTCGGACAGGAAGCCGTAGCCGGGGTGCACGGCGTCCGCGCCGGACTCCCGTGCGGCGGCGAGCACCTTGTCGATGTCGAGGTAGCTCGTCGCCGGGGTGTCGCCGCCCAGCGCGAACGCCTCGTCGGCCAGGCGCACGTGCGGCGCGTCCCGGTCGGGCTCGGCGTACACCGCCACGCATTCCAGTCCTTCGTCGCGGCACGCGCGGGCGACGCGCACCGCGATCTCGCCGCGATTGGCGATCAGCACTTTTCGCACGGTAGGACCCCCATCCCCGTTTTCCCACACGACCGTGCTCCGGGCAGGTTCGACCGCCCCGGAAACAATTCCGGGGAAAATCGACCTGAACGGTCAGAGCGAGCCGTTGTCCCGCATGTTCTCGGCGATCCGCCGCAGCACGTCGTTGGCCGCGAGGAACTCCTCCTGCGTGATGCCGCGCAACTGCTCGTCGGCGTGCGCGTTGACCAGCACCTCGGCCCTCGCGTGCGCCGCGGCGCCCGCCTCGGTCAGGGTGATCGCGTCGCCGTCCAACTCGGCCCAGCCGCGCGCGACGAAATCCTCGACGACCGGCCGGTAGGACTGTTCGCGGTCCGCCACGAGGAACGGCGCGAACGCCTCGTCGATCGCCGGCACGGTGCCGACCCCGATGGTGATGGCGTGCAGCACCTGCCACTGCCGCCGGTCGATCCCCACGTCCCGCAACGCGGTCGTGGTCGCGGCGTCGAACGCCTGGTGCAGCAGGAGCAGCCAGTAGCCGATGCGCTTGGTGGTGTTCTGCTGGAGCATGGACCCTCCCCCTCGGGCGACTGCGGTCAGCGGCCGTGGCCGCGGTCGTGCGGGATCACCCAGTACGGCGTGAGGGTGATCCGGTCGAACAGCCAGCGGCCGTCCACCAGGGCGTACGAGTCGGTGAACTTGCCCGCTACCAGGTACGCCTCGCGGTCGAAGACGACCTTCTCCTCGAAGAAGCACACGCCGCTCGCCCGGTCGCCCCGGACCTCCACGTCGTGCCCGTGCACGAACTGCTTGACCAGCACCCCGGACGCGACCGGGTTGTCCGCGTCGATCCGGGCGGGCAGTCCCGCGAAGTACTCCGCGATGGCGGCGCGGCCGTCGGCCCGACCGACCTCGCCGTAGTCGAGGTGCGCGTCCTCGGTGAACAGCTCGCCGACGCTCCCCCACGCGCCGTCGTTGATCAACCGGGGCAGGCGGTTGCGCAGCTCGTGCAGCGCCCGCGCCTGCTCCAACTCGTCGACGCGCGCGGCGAGCGCTTTCACCTGCGCCGCCAGATCGGCTTCTTCGGCCATGGCTCGCGTTAACCCTTCGTCACATTCGCGATGAGTTGCGCCGGTCCCGATCCACGACTTATCGGAATTGTCGGTGTGGGACACGCTCATTCACACGGGATCGATGCTGGCACGGCCGCTTCGACGCCGACAAGGGTTGCGCCCGGATACTACGGTCGACCCGCAAACTCGCGACCGACAATTTGTGACCCACGTCACCGCCCCGCGTCGCCTAATGGGACGCGGGGCGGACGGGGTAGTGCCTCAGGCGTAGTGCTCCAGTGCCGCGCGCAGCTCGTCGCGGCCGGTCACGCCGAGTTTTTCGTAGGTGTTGGAAAGGTGGAACTCGACCGTGCGCAGCGCCAGGAACAGTTTCGTCGCGATCTCTTTGTTCGAGTATCCTGCGACCACCAGTTCGGCGATGCGCGCCTGCTGCCGGGTCAACGCCGGCCTGCGCGGCGGCGCGGCGACGGCGGCCAGCGCGCGCTCGGCCAGCTGCGCCCGCTGCGGGTTGCCGGTCTGCCGGGCCAGCCGGTACGCGCACTGCAACCGCTGCCGGGCGCCCACCACGTCGCCGCGCGCGGCCAGCCGGATGCCGAGCTCGTAGTGCGACCGCGCCAGCTCCGGCCACGCCTGCGCCAGCTCCAGCAGCTGCCCGGCCTCGCTGAGGCGCTCGACCTCCTGGCCGTCGGCGTCCACGACGGCCAGGGCGCACAACGCGCGCCCGACCGTGCGGGACTCGCCCCACAGCACGGCGGCCTCGTACTCCTGCCGCGCCAGGGCGACGGCGAGCTGGTCCCGCCCGGCCGAGAACGCCGCCAGCGCCGCCTCGCTGCGCCACGGCGTCACCGCCGGGTTGGCCACGCCGCGCGCGATCAGCTCCCGCCCGCAGCCCAGGTACTGGGCCACCGCCAGACCGGGCCGCCCGTCCGCCATCGCCATCGCGCCGCGTGCGGCGAGCAGCACCGGGCGGCACGCGACGCCGGCGTCCAGCGCCTCGTCCAGCCGGTGCTCCCGGGCCAGCGCGCGGGCGCCTGCCGCGTCGCCGCACTCGGCCAGCAGCTCCACCGCCCAGCCGGCGGCGACCAGGCGGGTCTCGAGCTGCGTGTCGGCCGACATCAGCCGGCCGAGCAGCGCGTGCGCGCGCTCCACGTCGCCGAACAGCCGGGCGATGCGCGCCTGGAGCAGCGCCACCACGCCGGAGACCTCCGGCCGGTCGGCGTTGAGCAGGCTGTGCGCGTCGGCGGTGACCAGTTCACCGCCGTAGATCAACGTCGACAGCGCCCGTGCGACGCAGACCTCGCGGCTGCGACAGTCCTCGTCCTCCAACGCCTCTTCGGCGCACCGGATCGCGCCGACCCAGTCGCGCCCGACCACCAGCAGGCGCAGCGCGCGGTCGGCCGCGCACGGCGACCCCGTGGCCGCGTCGACGTGCTCGACGGGCACGACCTCTCTTCGCCCCAACGGCAGGAACGCCTCGAACAGCGGAGCGTCCCTGCTCTGCCGAGACCACGACCGATCTGCCGAATGCCCCATCCCGGCCCCCTCGTGAACGTCCCCACAGCGCCGCCCTCACCCTGACGGCCCACCCACCGAAACCGGTCACGCTCGGTCAGAACACCTGTAACCCACGGTAGAACCATCCGATTCCAATATCCAGCGGGACAGGCCCCGGGGCACGCCCGTGATCACACCGGTCCTGTGAACACGAGCACCCTTCGCCTGCCGAACGGAGGCACGCGGCGCGGCGGCCGGAGGACGGCGGCGGGCTCCGTCAGGCGGTCGGGTTCGGGTGGAACTCCACGTAGGTCCGGATGGTGTCCACGGCGGAGATGCCGTAGATCTCCTCCACCGCGTTCGCCGCCGCGTGGCAGGTGCGGAAGCGCTGGAACGGGGTCAGGCCGAGCCGGTTGATCTGGAGGTACGTGCAGTTGAGCAGGAACCGGTAGCGGAGGAAGTCCGGGTTGCGGAACACGGCCTCGCGGTAGGCCCGGTTGCCGAACATCAGCGCGTGCATCGGGGCCCGCGGCCGGGCGCCGGGCGGTTCGGCCGGTATCGGCGGGAAGACCAGGTCCTGCGCGATCAGCGGCTCGACGCGCCGGCCGTAGTCGTGGCACCGGGCGGCCCACCGGCGGGCGTACGGGGTGCGGTTCGCACCGCCCTCCAGGGTGGCGAGCACGGCCCGCGTGCGGGCGACCAGGGTCTCGCGGTGCGCCTCGTAGTGCGCGTCGAACGCCGCGCGGACGGCGTCCGGGTCGGCGCACGAGTGCAGGAACCCCTCGGCGTGGGAGCGGTAGGACGCGAAGCCCGCCGTGACGGGCGGGCACGCGGTCACCGTGGTGGCCAGCATCAGCTCCAGCGCGATCAGCTCCTTGGCGTCGGCGCCGGCGCGGACCTGGTCGAGCATCCGGAACAGCAGGTTCGTGTTCTCGGAGGCGAAGGAGGCCATCAGCTCGCCGGTCTCCGCGCTGCGGATCACGTGCGGCCTGGTGTCGTAGGGCTGCTCGTGGATGGAGTTGTCGGGGAACCACGGCACCAGCGGCCCGTGCTCCTTCTCGCGCCGGGCCAGGAGCCGGTGCTGGGCCAGGTCGTGCGCCAGGTCGGGCTCGGTCGTGGACGGGTGCGCGGCCAGGTACTCGCCGACCACGGCCTCGATGCGCGGCCGGACCACGCGCGCCCACGTGTCCGGGTCGGTCTTGGCGAACAGGCGCAGGTGCGGGCCCTGGCGCCAGTGCCGGGCGAGGTAGAGGCCGGCCACGCGGGAGCGCAGGTGCTGGAAGACGGGGCGGACCGCGTCGAGGATGAGCCGGTCCTTGTCCGGGTCGTAGTAGTAGACGTGCAGGCTGTGCCACGTGGTGCGGGTGTCCGGGCGGGAGGGTTCGGCGTCGACGGTCACAGCGGTGCCACCTCGTCGTGGTGATCGGGGAGTTCGGACAGCGTTCGGGCGGTGAGGGAGGCCAGTCGCGCCTCCGTGGCCGCCGAGAGGCCGAGGCGGTTGCACAGCAGGTGCGCGCAGCGCAGGACCACGTACGGGACCACCGGGTCGTCGGGTCGCAGCGCCCGCGCCAGGCCGGCGAACGGCGACAGCGCGTCCACTGGCGCGAAGTCGCCCCGCGCCCGCAGCCCGGTCAGGGTCGCGTGCAGGACCCGGATCGACCGCCACCACGCCCCGAGCACGTCGGCGCGCGCGAGGTCGGCGGGGTCGGAGGACGCGTGCTCCCACAGCCGCCGGGTCTGCTCGCGCAGGTCGTCACGGCGGTCCGCGTGGTGGCGCGGTGACGGCAGCCGGGTCCGCACCGCGGCGAAGCGGGAGGCGGCCCTTTCCAGGTCGGGTTCGCACACCGCGAGGGCGAGCGTGAGCATGGCCAGCGCCGCGCCCGCCCGCCGCTCGGGAGGTGCGGCCAGGAGGTGGACGGCGATGCGGCTGGAGTCGGCGAAGTGCCGTTCGACGGCGCGCAACGCCCGGCCCTCGCCGTACGCGTGGTGCTCGGGCTCGTAGGCGATGAACTCCACGGTGTCGACCGCCCGCAGCCGCCGGTCCCACTTGGCCAGGCGCTCGCCCTCGGCGCGGCGGCGGGCGACGGCCTCGTAGTCGCCCTGGGACCAGCCGTCCGGGGGCGACGGGTGGTCGGCCAGGTGCCGTGCGCACGACCGCACCACCGCCGACCGGATGCCGGCCGCGGGGGCCCTGGCGAGCAGGCGCAGGCGCACGTGCGGTCCGCCCTCCCAGTAGCGGAGGAAGAACCAGCCGGCGACCTGACCGGCCCGGGTCAGCTCCTCGCACACCGGGGCCATCGCCCCGGTGACGAGGAGGTCCTGGTCGCCGCGGTGGAAGACGTGCGCGGCGACCCAGTGGCGGACCGGTTCAGCCATGCCGGTCCGTCGTGGAGAGCTCGAAGACGTACTCGGTGACGCGGCGCCCGTGCCCGCCGTGCCGCGGTGCGTCCGCCGGGTCGGGCAGCGCTTCCTCGAAGATCACGTCGGTGTCGGCGCCGCGCGGCGGGGAGGGCAGCAGGAACCAGCTCGCGAAGTCGACGTAGACCGGTTTGCGCGACGCGTCGCGACGGCCGGTCGTGCGGACGAAGCACCGGCGCGGCAGGCCGTGCGCGCCGCGCCAGCGGGCCAGCTCCAGCAGGAAGTCCGCGTCCGACCGGCCCTTCGCCCGGACGGGCACGTGCGCGGCGGGCACCCGCCACCCGGCGCGGACCGCCACGACCCGCCCGACCGCCAGCCGCGGCCTGCGCCGGACGCCGTCGACCGGGGCGCGCCAGCCGACGTCGTCCCAGGCCGGGTTGGGCGCGAACGCCGTCTGCGGCTCGCCGAACACCGCCACCAGGAACCGCAACGCCGGCGGCAGCGCGCGTTCCACGAGCATGCCCAGGGCGAGCGGGCGCACCTCGCGGCCACCGTCGTCGCACAGCAGCAGCCGGCCGCTCGTCGGGTCCTGCCGGACCCACAGGTCGGTCAGCGGACGTCCGCCCGGCTCGCCGCCGGGGTAGTCGATGACGTGCGGCACCGCGGCCGCGCGTTGGTTGAGCTGCGAGCCGAAGGCGGCCCGGCACTCGGCCAGGGCCACGTCCGGGCCGGGCACGGGCGCGCGGGCGGGCGTGACGACGCCGGCGGCGGTGAGCAGGTGCTCGACCCGGGTGATGCCCCAGCCGTAGCCGGTGCGCACGGTGTTGAGCACGAAACCCGGTCCGTCCGGGCCCGGCAGCTCCTGGCCGTAGCAGCACACCGAGCGCGGCGCGCGGACGTGCGCGGGCCAGGACGCGGCGAGCTTCGCGAGCACCTGCGGGTCGACCGACACGGTCTCCCGGACGCCGTCGTCGTCGCCGTACAGGCCCGCGGCGACGGCCCGCCACGACACGGGGGTGGTCCGCGGGCCGGGATCGGCTCGGTACGCCCGGTACAGCCGCAGGAACGGCACCCTGGCCCGCGCGCCGAACGTGGCGCGGAAGAACTCGGCGAGCGCGAGCTTGACGGGCAGCGAGCGGTCCATCACGCCGAGGAAGCCGCGGATGGCCTCCAGGTCCTCGAGCACCGGCCGCCACCGCTCGCGCGAGCAGACGACCACCGGTCGGGGCAGCACCGCGTTCTCCAGCAGCACGGGCCGGTCCGGCGACCACGGCGGCCGGCCGAGGGCGGTCAGCAGCGCGTCGAGCAGGTCGCGGACGAGGCGCGAGCGCTCGACGCGGTGCGCCGCCGCGGTCGACGTGCCGTAGCCGGCCACCGCCGCGCGCAGGTCCCGCAGTCGCCCCGGCCACGGTGATCCGGCGGCGTGGGCCTCGACCCAGCGCGCGAGGTGGTCCAACGGGTCGGCGGACTGGTCCGGGAACGGCCGCCGCGCCTCCAGCAGGCCCAAGGACACCAGTCGGTCCACGTAGTCGCGCACCCGGTCGTCGGGCACCCGGTCGTCGGGCGCCGGGGCCAGGTGGCGGCCGAGCGACCCGATGGTGGGTGCCGGTGTGGTGCGGACGAAGTCGAGGACGTCGCGCACGGCGTCCGCCACGGAGACGACCGGCTCGTCGGGGCCGGCGCCGAGGAACCACCACCGGTCGCCTTCCCGTTCGACCGAGGGGTTGACCCGCAGGCCCACGTGGTCGCGCAGCTCCGGGCGCCCGGCCAGGGCGGACCACAGCGCCAGCACCGCCGCCCGGTCCAGCTCCACGACGCCGCGCCACCCGAGGTCGCCCGAGGTCGCCACCGCCGGGCCGGCACTCCCCCACCCGCCCAGCCCGCTCACCGTGAACGACGCGTACGGGCTCGGCTTGGCCGCCGCGCGGGCCAGGTACTTCGCCAGGCTCGCCACCGCGCGGGGACGCGGCCCCACCCCGTCGTCGAGCCACCGGGACGCCTCCCGCGTGAGGTCCGGGCTGCCCAGCACGAGGGCGAACCGGAACGCGTCCCGCCCGGCCGCCACCCGCACCGCCTCCCGTGCCGCGGCCTGGTCGGCGGCGAGCGCCGCCGGCACCCCCGCGGTCAGGTCACCGGCCCGCACCAGCGCGTCGGCCCAGTGCTCCACCCGTGCCCGGATGCCCTCGGGCAACGACCGCCGCACCGACCACACCCGTCCGGCCGGCCGCTTGCCCTGGAACACCGCCCGCCGCAACGCGACCAGGAGCGGCCGGTCCTCGTCCGCGCAACGCCCGATCACCGGGTGCAGCAGGTCGGACAACGCCGCGCCCTCGTCCCTCAGCCACCGTTGGAGCGCAACGACTTCCTCCGCCGCCGCCCACGCCCGCCCGCACCGCAGCGCTTCGAGGTCGGCCACGGGCGCGCCACCGACCCGCACGCCGAACACACCGCCCACCTCGAACCCGGCCGGGCCCGGCCCGGGATCGGTGACTGCTTCGTGCGGCAAGGGTTCCTCCAGACCTCGCACCGACGGGGGATGCGGCAACCTCAGGGCTCCCGCACCCCCGCGCCGATCAGCTCACCCGGATCCGCTGTCCGGTCAGGCGACGACCCCACAGCTGCCGCCGCGGTCGCAGTCGTCGTCGCACTCCTCGCTGGACGCGCCGAGCTCGGTCAGCCCGTGCCCCTGCACCAGCTCTTCCGGACCCGCCGCGGGCACCACACCGATCGTCTCGACCAGCAGGTCGTCGAAGTTCAGCACAGGCTTGGAGACAGTCATGGGATCACTTCCAGAATAGGGATCATCGTTGTGCCCGAACGGTTCCCGGGCACCTCGTCCAGTGCAGCACGCCCGATCCGGTATCCCGCCCCAAACCACTCGTGCGGGTTGCGCGGGCCGAGCTCGCGGCCCGCACGCCTCGTGGTCGTCGCCGTCACGCCACGGCGGTCCTCCGTCACCCGGCCGTGACCCGCTCGAACCGCTTGGTGCGCCACGGGTAGTCAGCCGAGCGGTCCGGTCACCGTGACGCCGGGTCGGGGCGTCCCCAAAAGCAGGAAGGACAACGCGTGCAGCGGACCGGTCAGGCCGAGGACGGCGTCGGTGGACGCGTTGGTGCCGTCGGAGTGGATGCGGGCGGTGAGACCGCACGCCGTCGCGGCGAGGGTGGCGCGGTGCACGACCAGTCCCGCCTCGGCCTGCTGCAACCGGTACCAGCGGTCGCCGAACGTGGCGCTGCCCGTCGTCTGGTCGCCCACCGGCACCACGACCGCCGCCGCTTCCGACAACGACAGGCGGGTGTTCGGTTGCAGGCGGCCGGACAGGACGTCCCCCGTGCCGCCCGCGGCGACCAGGGCGCCGGTCGACCGGTCGTACCGGTAGCCGCCGGGAGGGATGCCCGCGACCCGTTGGACGATCACGTAGGGCGCCACCGTGACCGGCTCGTCGTGGCTGCCGGGCAGGTCGCCCGGATAACCGGCGGCGGCGTGCGCCAGGACGGTCGCCAACGCCTCCGCGGTGATGTGCCGCGGCAGGAACCCGGCTTCCGGTGACGCCCGCAGCGGCAGCGCGTCGGCGACGCGCACCGCACGTGCCGCGGGCAGGCGCACGACCGCACCGGGCGACGCCTGCCGCGGCACGGGCAGCACACCGGGGTGCGGCGCGGCCGACGCCGCGTGCAGCGCGGTCAGGCAGGGCAGCCGGTCGACCACGCTGGGCGGTGGGTGTTCCTCGACGGCGGCGGGCAGTCGTGGCGGGTCGCCCGGCGGCACCGCGTTGCCGGACGTGCACGTGAGCGCGGCCAGCACGCCCTCCCGCGTCGGGTCGAGGCCGAGCAGCCACTGGCAGGCCGCGTCGTCGAACCGCAGGTGCACCGCCGTGTCGAGGTCGAGCCGCTCGCCGAGCGCCAGTGCCTGCGCGCTGAGCACGCCGACTTCCTGGCACTGCAGGCGATACGCGAACTCCTTGTACTTGAAGCCGTTGCGCCAGAACACCGCGGCGAGCACCACGACCACGTCTGGCACACCGGCCGAGTGACGGGTCAGCGACGCGTGCAGCAGCGGCCGGTGGTCCCCCGGCCGGATCAGGTCGAGGGCGTGGTGCGCGGCGTCGTAGTGGTAGAGCCCGGCGGGTTCGCCGAGCGCGACGTAGGCCTCGATCGGGTACAGCGCGCCACCCGACGGCGCGGGCCGCTTGAGCCGCACGCGGCGGTGGGACCACTCGGCGCGGGTCACGCCGAGCAGGCCGCGCAGCAGGTCGCCGTGCGGTGAGGGCTCCCGCGCGGGCAGCACGACGCGGCCCGCGTACCGGTAGCGCTTGTACGTCGGCGGCGCGGCCGTCCAGTCGACCGGCTCACGCCCGCGCTCGGCGAGGGCGCGCAGGTAGCGGCGGGTCGCCTCGCCCGGCACGACGGCGGGCTGCGAACCCGGTGCGATCACTCGGGAACCGGACACGGCTCCTCCCGGCACGTCAGGGGAACGGGTGGGGGTGCGGGTTGACCTCCTCGGCCGCCAGGTCCGTCGAGCGGTGGCCGAGCAGTCGGGGCACGGTGGACAGGCGCGGCAGGCCGTGCGTGCGGCGGTACCGGTGGCCGAAGGTCATCGGCAGCGTCCCCGGCACGACGACCTTGGCGCACGCGAAGCCGCCCGCCCGCTGTTCCGACGTGGTCGTGTCGACCGCGACGACGTCCAGCCCGGTGTCCAGGTAGCGCCGGACCAGCTCGGCCAGGTCGTCGCCCAGGTCGTGGTGGCGCGGCCAGGCGGTCCGCGCGGCCAGGTCGGCCGGCGGCACGGCCGAGCGGTCGTCGAGGAAGCCCCACCGGCCGGCGGTGTCGCGGTGCCCGTAGAGCAGGGCGTGGTCGCGCATCTCGCGGACCTCGTCGGGGTCGGCGACCATCTTCGCCGCGCCGTCGGCGTCGAAGCGCCCCAGGCGGGTGCCGATGCCCGCGGCGGCGTCGGTGAGGGCCGCGTGCAACGCGCGTTCCGGATCGGGGTGCGCCGCCGCGCTGCACCCGTGCAACGGCACCTCGGGCCGGTCCCGCGCGTCGACGGCCAGCACCAGCACCGCGGGCACCCGCTGCTCCAGCGTGATCGAGTAGGCCGACACGTCGTAGCCCCGGCGGCGGCGCACGAACTCGGCGAGCACCGGGATGCGCCGGTCGCGCGCCGCGTCGAGGTCGAGCCGGGGCGCGGGAAGCCTGGCGTACCAGGTCATCAGGAACGCGTCGCGCTCGGCGATCTCCAGCAGGCCGTGGAAGACGGCCTCCTCAAGGCACCCGCCGAGCGCGCAGCCGTTGGAGCACTCGTAGACCAGGCGGGTGTCCTGCTCGGCGGTCCGGCTGCCGTAGTAGGCGTAGCTCTCCGGCACGAGCACCGGTTCGGCGCGCCGGAAGGAGTAGCCCCAGACCCAGGCCAGCGGTCGGGCCGGGTCGAAGCGGGCGAACGGGAAACCGGGCCGGTCGTACCAGTCGTCGGGGTACAGGCCAAGCTCGCGCGGGTCGATCGCCCGGTCCGCGACCTCGGCGTAGGGCGCGTGGACCGACGTGCGGCGACCGAGCGGGCGCAGGCTGCCGTACCGCTCCAACGCCTCGGTGACGGCGGTGAGGCGCGCGGTGCGGAAGTCGCCACTGCGGCCGTAGCCGTGCCGCTCCCCGCCGCCCGGGCGGGGCGGGCCGAGCCGGGCCGTCGCGGTCGGGATGCCGTACGGCGAACCGGCGGCGAGCGAGCCGATCAGCCCCGTCTCGCTGTCCACATAGGACTTGACGAGCTCGTCCCACCGACCCGTCAGCGCTCGCGTGCGGAACGTCCCGGTGTCCGCTTCGGGCAGTGGCCGGCGGTGGATCCAGGCGGCCGACCGGGTGTCGTCGGGCAGGTCGGCGCAGTCGGGGCACAGCGGGTCCGGCAGGACCGCGTGCCGGGTGAACAGGCAGGTGAGCAGGGAGAACCTCAGCAGCGCGCCCCGCGTGCGCGCTTGCCCGTCGGCACGGTCGAGGTGGCGCAGCTCGTCGGCCACCACCTCGGCGACGGCGTGCGCGGACACCGCCGTGACCAGTGGGGACCGCGCGTCCACCGGGTCGTCGCCGAACTCGGCGCGCAACGCGGCCCGGCCGAGCCGGTCGGCGCGGTTGCCGTCACGCCGGCGCTCGGCGCAGGTGGGGCAGCCGGGCGCGGGCGGCACGGCCGCGGGCCCGATCAGCACGACCGGACCGTCCACCCGGACCGGGAGCCGGCGGCCGGCGACGGGCACGCCCTCGGTCAGGCGGTCGCCCAGCGCTTCGGCCAACGCCGCGCGCAGTCGGCCCGGGGCGGACGACACGGACACCACGACCCGGTCGCGCTCCGGCCGCGACGCGACGACCGGGTCGACCAGCAGGAGGTCAGTCACCGTCGACCACCACCCGGACCAGGCACGGCGCGAGGCCGCGCACGTCGTCGTCCACCCGCAGCGGCACCGCGACCGGTGGGCGTCCGGCGCGGCGCAACGCGGCGGCCAGGGTGCGGCAGCGCGGGTCGTCGGCGGGCGCGGACCGGTCGCCCTCGGCCGTCCACCTCGTGGTCGCCGCGTCCACGGGCAGGCCGCACTGCCAGTGCAGCACCGCGCGTTCCAGCCCGTCGCGCAGCGCCTCGGCGACCGTGGTCGCGCACGTGGTGACCGAGGCGCCGGCCACCGCCACGGTGAAGGCGGGCACGCCGAGCGCACAGCCGAGGTCGGTCGCCTCCACGTCCACGGCCGCGGCGCGCAGGAACCGCAGCAGCTCGGCCGCCCGCTCGTCGCCCGTCTCCCGGACCACGGCGGCGAGGTCGCGCCGCTCCCCCTCGCGTTCGGCGAGCAGCAGCTCGCAGTGCGCCCGGAGCCCGGCCGCGACCGCGTCACCCCACGTCCGACCGGCGGCGACGCCGACCGGCGCCCGGTACGGGACGTGGGGCTCGATCGGCGCGACCAGGCACGGTGCGCCGGTGAGCAGGTCGAGCCGCTCGCCGCCGCGCGCGTCGACCAGGCTGCCGTAGGTCGCCAAGCCCGCCAGCGCGGCACGCCACCGGGCCTCGTCCCGGTCGGCGCCCCACCCCGTCACCTCGGATGCCCCGACCCAGCCGGGCAACACCGACTCGGGGTCGGAGGCCGACGCGCGGCAGACCGCCAGCGGCACCTGCGGCAGGTCGTCCTCGTCCAGCCGGCCGAGCACGCCGACCCGTTCGTCGACCAACCTCCGGAGCCGCTCGGTGAACCCGTCCGCTTCGATCTCGGCGTCGAGCCGGACCTGCCCGGTCACCGCGTACGGGAGTGGCCGGCATGTGCGGGCGCTCAGGTCCCGCAGGTCGATCCGGGTCAACTCCGGTTCGACCGCGGCGGCCGAGCCCGTCAGGTGCCGGAAGGAGGCGAACGCCAGGTGCGCCGCGACCGCGCCCGGAGCCGGTCCCGTCAGCAGGCCCTCGTCGGTTCCCTCGCCGCGCCACGCGCCCAACCGCCGCCAGCACGACTCCGCCGCGACCACGTCCGGCGCGCCGACCGCGGTCACCCACGCCTCGTCGCCGCCCACCAGCACCTGCCCGATCGCCACGCCCGACCGGGCACTGGCGCGTGCGGCGGCGAGCAGGTCGTCGCGGCGGGCGGACACGCACAGCAGGAGGTCGGTGTCGTCCGGCAGCCCCCGTCCCCCTTCGACGGTCACGTCCTGCTTGCCGTCGCGGACCGCACCGCGTGCCAGCGCGCGCAGGCTCTCCGCGTCGTCGCCGGTCCGCACCGCCACCCGCCGCCACCCCGAGCGCAGCCCCGCTCCCAGCAGCGCCGCCAGCACCGGTCCGCCGCCGAGGAGGGTGACGCGCGCGGAGCGCAACCGCTCGAACCGGTGCTCGGCGGAGTCGGTCGCGTAGCGGATAAAGGCGATCTCCGACTCGTAGACCCGCTGCTCCTCGTCGGTGAGCGCGTGCGGCGCGTCGTCCGCCGCGTCGACCAGCAACCGCTGCTCGTGCAGCGACCGGACGAGGTGCTCCACCACGTCCCGCTGCTCGCTCGCCAGCGGCGCCACCAGGTCTTCGAGGACGTGCTCGCCGGTGAGGAACGGCGCGAGCCGGTCGAGCCACTCGTAGCCGGCGCTGCCGGTCAACGTGCACGCCCCGGCGAAGCCGCTCACGTACACCCCGTCCGGGCTCTTCACGTACCGCACGTCGGGACGTAGTCGTGGGCGCATCTTCCGGACCTCCGCGCGGTGGCTGCTCGGCTTCCGACGCTAATCGAGGGCACCCCGCCCGGACGGGTGTCGAAGCGTGACGGGCCGCCACGGTTGAGTGGTGACGAGGAGTCACCACGTGACGACCGCTCTACGTCCACTTCGGACAAACGCACGCCGGCGGCGACGTTCACCCGTCGACCGTCGCGCAGCACCAAGGCGAGGCGGTCGTCGACCACGACCGAGTCGACCGCCGACCACGGCACAAGGGACCTGGCGAACCAGTTGACGACGACGAGTCCGCCGGCCCGCAGCTCGACCCCGGGGTGGACGGTCGCGAGAACGCCGGGCCACATAATGCCGACGTCGATGACCACGTCGGCACGTCGCCGGATGACCGCGGTCGTGGCACCGAAGTCGTGCTTCATACCGCCTTCCCGCCGGTCCCGGTCAGCGGGTCACCTCTCGTCACATGCTCGTGGCGCACGGTGCGCCCGGCTCGAGGAGCGTTGCCGGAAGACCTCCGCACCGCGCTCATCGTAGGAGGTCCGCAGGTCCGCGGACCGGCCGACGAGGCGACCGCTCGGCGGAACGGGGTGTCCGGCCGCTCACCGGTTCGCCGAGATCTCCGCCGGCCGGTGCGGTCGGACCTGATCCACACCATCGGAGGCCCCCGGTCGGGTGTGCCGGGATCGGCCGCATCGGATGCCTGGCCCCACGAGTCCGACGTGGACGGTCCGGTGGCCGCACCGTCGGGGGGCGGCCACCGGTCCGGGTGAACCTGGCGGTCTGCGTTGGCGGGGCCGTGTCGCGGCCGGCAAGGCTGGTGGCGGACCGGGCCGGCGGCGGCGAGGGGTGAGGCGTGCACACTGCGAACGATCACGAGGACCATTCCGTCGCCATCGTGGGTGCGGCCTGTCGGCTGCCCGGCGGGATCGACGACCTCGCCGGGCTGTGGCAGGCGCTGGTCGACGGCCGGGACCTGGTGGGCGAGGCGCCGGCGGACCGGTTCGACCTCGGCCGGTTCACCGACCGCGACCTGCCGCGCCCCGGCAAGGGCTACACCACGGCGGGCGGGTACCTCGACGACCTCGCGGGGTTCGACGCGGCGCACTTCGGCATCTCGCCGAAGGAGGCCGGGCAGATGGACCCGCAGCACCGGTTGCTGCTGGAACTGGCGGCCGAGGCGCTGGACGACGCCGCGATCGCGCGCGAGGCCCTGGCGGGCAGCGACACGGCGGTGTTCGTCGGCATCTCCGACAACGCCTACGGCGGCCTGCAGATGATGGACGCGCGCGGGATCAACGCCTACACCATGTCCGGCGCCGCGTCCTCGATCGCCGCCAACCGCATCTCCCACTGCCTGGACCTGCGCGGACCGAGCATGGCCGTGGACACCGCCTGCTCCTCGTCGCTGGTGGCGTTCGACCAGGCGTGCCGGGCGGTCCTGGACGGCACGAGCCGCACGGCCCTGTGCGGCGGGGTGAACGCGTTGGTCAGCCCCTACCACTACATCGGGTTCTCGCAGGCGTCGATGCTGTCGAGGAAGGGCCGCTGCTCGGCGTTCTCCGCCGACGCCGACGGGTTCGTGCGCGCCGAGGGCGGCGGGCTGGTCGTGCTCAAGCGGCTCGCGGACGCCCGGGCCGACGGCGACCGGATCCACGCCGTGGTGCTGGCCAACGGCAGCAACAGCGACGGCCGCACCATGGGCCTGTCCCTGCCCAACGCCGAGACCCAGGAGGAGTTGCTCCGCGCGGTGTACGCCAGGGCCCGCGTGCACCCGGACGAGATCGCCTACTTCGAGGCGCACGGCACCGGCACGCCCGTGGGTGACCCGATCGAGTGCACCGCGATCGGCCGGGCGCTGGGACGTCGCCGCACCGCCGGCCCGCTGCCGATCGGTTCGGTCAAGAGCAACGTGGGCCACCTCGAACCGGCCTCCGGCATCGTCGGCCTGCTCAAGGCCGTGCTGGTGCTGCGGCACCGGCTGATCCCGCCGTCGCTGCACGCCGACCCGCCCAACCCGGACATCGACTTCACCGGCCTCGGCCTGGCGGTGGCCACCGCGCCGCGCCCCATCCCCGGCGACGACCGGATCGTGGCCGGCGTCAACTCCTTCGGCTTCGGCGGCGCCAACGCCCACGTCGTGCTGGCCTCGCCGCCCGCGCCGGAACCGGTCGAGCCGCAGGGCGACCAGCCACGTCCGGTGCTGGTGTCGGCGAGCTCACCCGAGGCGCTGGAGCAGGCCACCGCGGACCTCGTCGACCACCTCGGCCGCACCGAGGACTTCTACGACCTCGCCTACACGACGTGCGTGCGCCGCGGCCACCACCGGTACCGCCGGGCGGTGCTCGCCACCGGTCCCGCGGAGGCCGCCCGCCTGCTGCCCGACGCGACGCCGGTCGAGGCCGTCGGCGAGGGCCGACTCGGGTTCGCCTACTCCGGCAACGCCTCGCAGTGGGCCGGCATGGGCGCGGACCTGTTGTCCGACAAGGACTTCCGGGTCGCCGTGGAGCAGGTGGACACCGCGCTCACCGCGTACCTCGGCTGGTCCGTGCTGGACCGCCTCACGACGGTCACCGCGGCCGAGCTGGCCGCCACCGAGATCGCCCAGCCGCTGCTGTTCGCCGTCCAGGTCGGCGTCACGGAGGTCCTGCGCGCCAACGGCATCGTGCCCACGGCCGTGCTCGGCCACAGCGTCGGCGAGGTGGCCGCCGCCTGGGCCGCCGGCGCGCTGCCGCTGGACCAGGCCGCCTGGGTGATCGCCGAGCGCAGCCGGGCCCAGGCCCCGACCGCCGGTGGTCGGATGGCCGCGGTGCCGCTGTCCCCCGACGAGCTGCGCCGGCTGCACCCGGCGGCGGAGATCGCCGGGATCAACACGCCCAACGACGTCACCGTCGCGGGCCCGGCCGACGCCGTCGCGGCCCTGGTCGCCGACCTCGCCGCCCACGACGTCGCCTGCGCCGACCTCGGCCTGGACTACGCCTTCCACACCGCCGCGATGGACCGGGTCCGCGAGCCCCTGTGCGCCGCGCTCTCCGGCCTGGCCCCGGCCGCCACGACGATCCCCCTGTTCTCCACCGTCACCGGCGCCGTGATCGACGGCGCCGAGCTGGACGCGGACTACTGGTGGCGCAACGTCCGCGAGCCGGTCCGCTTCGCCGACGCCGTCACCCACGCGCTGGCCGACGGCGTGGACGTGCTGGTCGAGATCGGCCCGCACCCCGTGCTGCGCGGCTACCTGCGCAAGCTCGCCGCCGCACGCCCGCAGACCCCGACCGCGGTCGTGCCCACGCTGCACCGCGACGCCGACGGCCCGGCCGCCACCCGCACCGCCGTGGCCACCGTGCTCGCCGCGGGCGGCCTGGTCGACCGCGACCGCTACTTCCCGACCCCCGGCCGCGTCACCGACCTGCCCGCCTACCCCTGGCAACGCCAGCGGCACTGGGAAGGCACGCCGGAGCAGTGGCTGCGCACCAGCGGCGACGGCCTCGTGCACCACCCGATGCTCGGCGAACGCCTGCCGTCGCCGCAGCCGTTGTGGCACGGCCCGGTGGAGCCGGTGCTGGTGCCGTGGCTGGTCGACCACCGGCTCGCCGGCTCCGTGGTGATGCCCGCGGCCGGTTTCGTGGAGATGGCGCTCGCGGCGGGCAACCAGGCCCTCGGTCACCCGGTCGAGGTGCGGCACCTGGAGATCAGCCGACCCCTGGTGGTGCCCTGGCCCGACGCGGCGAGCGTGCACACGCAGGTCTCGCTCGACCCGCGCGCCGGCACCGTGACCATCACCAGCACCGACGGCGCCGATCCCGATCCCCGCGCGCACGTGCGCGGCCGGGTCCGCCGGCTGATCGGCCGAGCGCCCGCGCCGCGGGACCTCGCCGCCCTGCGCGCCGGTCTGACCCGCCGCGTCGACGGCCGCGACCAGTACGCCGAGCTGGACGGGCTCGGCCTCAGCTACGGCCCCGCGTTCCAGGTGCTCACCGAGGTGCTCGTCGGCGACGGCCGGGTGCTGGCCTCCTACCGGCACGACCACCCGGCGGACGACTTCGCGCTCCACCCCGTGCTGCTCGACGGCGCCCTCCAGGCGGGTGCGCCGCTGATCACCCGGAAGCTCCCGGAGGACGCCTTCCTGCCCGCCGCGTTCGACACCCTGCGGGTGTGGCGCACCCCGGCGGACGAGGGCTTCGTGGACGTCCGCGAACGGATGCTCACCTCCAGCGAGGCCTGCTGGGACATCACCGTGCTGGACGCCGACGGCGCCGTGACCGTCGAGGTCGAGGGCGCCCGGATGCGCCGGATCGGCGGGACGGGGCGGATCGGGATCCGGCGCGGCCACACCGTGCTGCGCGCCGCGCCGCACCACGACGAGCCGGCGCCGCCGAGCCCGCTGCCCGGCGCGGACGAGGTGCTGGCCGCCGCCCGGCCCAGGCTCGAAGAACTGCGGGCGACCTTCGAAGCCGGGCTGGCCCGCGCCGGCGAGCTGCACGAGAGGGCCGCGGTGCACCGGACCGTCGAAGTGGTGCGGGAAGTGCTGCCGGGCGCGGTGGAGTTCTCGCTCGGCGACCTGGTGGCCGCGGGCCTGCTGACCAAGCACCTCCGGCTCGTGGAGCTGCAGCTGCCGCAGGCCGAAGCCGCGGGTCTCGTGCGGCCGGTGGCGCCGGGGCGGTGGCGGTTGTCCGGTGCCGTCGCGGACTCCGACGCGCTCGTGCGCCAGGTCTTGGCCGACGTGCCGTCGGCCGCGGTCGAGACGATCGTCGCCTTCGGCGCCAACCGCGCCGTGGTCGACGTGCTGCGGGGCGAGCTGGACCCGTTGGAGCAGTTGGCCACCGACGAGAACCAGCGGCTGCTGGCCCAGTTCTACGACCTCGGACCGGTCTGCCGCTTCCACAACCTGGTGGTCCAGGAGTTGGTGCGGCAGGTGGTGCGGCGGTGGCCGGCGGATCGGCCGCTGCGGGTGCTGGAGGTCGGCGCGGGCACCGGGGGCCTGACCGCCGCGGTGCTGCCCGTGCTGCCCGCCGATCGCGCCCACTACACGTTCACCGACGTGTCGTCGTACTTCACCTCCCGCGCCGAACAGCGGTTCGCCGAGCACGAGTGGGTCCGGTGCGGCACGTTCGACCTGGACCGGCCGCCGGCCGAGCAGGGGTTCGCCGAGGGCGCGTTCGACGTCGTGCTGGCCGCCAACGCGCTGCACACGGCGAAGGACCTGACCCGGGCGCTGACGCACGTCGCGGCCCTGCTGGCGCCCGGCGGCAGGTTGCTCGCCTGCGAGTCGCACAACCCGGTCGTGCTCGCACCGGTCTTCGGCCTGTTCGACAGCTTCTGGCACGCCGAAGACCGGGACCTGCGGCCACGCACCGTGCTGCTCGACCGCGACCGGTGGCCGGACCTGCTGCGCCGGACCGGTTTCACCGACGTCGTGCAGACCGGCGCGGAGACCGCGCGGCTGCGCGGGGACTTCTCGGTGCTGATGGCGACGGCGCCGGACACCGACCGCGACCGGCCGCCGTTGCCGGCGGGTGATCCGGACGTGCGCCGGACGCTGCTCGTGGAGACCGCCGCCGAAACGCCGCTGGCCGAGCGGACCGCACGGCTGCTGCACCTGGCCGGCTGCCCCGAGCCGCGGGTCGTGCCGGCCGCCGAGTGGACGCCGGACGGCACCGACCCCGTGCTGATCCTCGGTGAACCGGGAACGCCGCTCCTGGACCGGACCACGCGGTGCGCGGCGCTGCTGCGGTCGATCGCCGAACGACCCGGCGCTGGCGCCGTGTGGCTGGTGACCCGACCCTGTGGCGCGATCCCGACCGAGGTCGAAGCGCCCGGTGACGCGGCGGTCTGGGGCGTGGCGCGCGTGGTCGCCAACGAGTGCCCCGACGTGGTGGTGCGCCGCGTCTCCCTCGCCCGCGCGGGCGATCCCGCCGAGCGGCTGGCCAGGGAGCTGCTGGCGCCGAGCGCGGAGGACGAGATCGCGCTGACTCCCCACGGCCGGTTCACGCCCCGCGAGGTCGACCTGCCCGACACGGTGCCCGATCCCGCCGCGTACCAGCTGGAGGTGCGGTCGCCCGGCTTGTCCTACGAGCTTGGCTGGCGTGCGGTCGACCGCCCCGAACCAGGGCCGGACCAGGTGCGGGTCGCGGTGCGGGCCGCCGCGCTGAACTTCCGGGACGTCATGCAGGCCACCGGGTTCCTGCCGGCGGAGAGCTACGAGTTCACCGGCCTGCACGCGCCCGGCCTGGAGTGCGCGGGCGTGGTCACGGCGGTCGGCGAGGGGGTGACCCGGTTCGCCGTCGGCGACCGGGTGGCCGGGCTGGCGCCGGGCTCGCTCGCCTCCGAGGTCGTCGCGCCGGCCCGCTCGTTGATGCCGGTGCCCGGGTCGATGACCGACACCGAGGCGGCGACGATGCCGGTGGTGTTCGGCACCGTCGTCTACGGCCTGGGCCGGCTGGCCCGGCTGGAGGCCGGCGAGACGGTGCTGGTGCACGGCGGCGCGGGCGGTGTCGGGCTGGCCGCCCTCCAGTACGCCCGGGCCCGCGGCGCCACCGTGATCGCCACGGCCGGCAGCCCCGCGAAGCGGACCCTGCTGCGCACCCTCGGTGTCGCGCACGTGCTGGACTCGCGCACCCTCGACTTCGCCGACGAGGTCCGCCGGCTCACCGGCGGGCGCGGGGTGGACGTCGTGCTCAACTCGTTGGCCGGTCCGGCGATCGTCCGCGGCCTGGAGCTGCTGCGCCCCGGCGGCCGGTTCGTCGAGCTGGGCAAGCGCGACATGTACGAGGACAACGACCTCCCGCTGCGCCCCTTCGCCAACAACCTGGCCTTCTTCGGCGTCGACCTGTCCGCGCTGTCGACCGACCCGGTGGTCGCCGAACGGCTGCTCGCCGAGGCCATGGACGACGGCGCCTTCCGCCCGCTGCCGCACGCGGTCTTCCCCGCCGGGCGGATCGGCGAGGCGTTCCGGCAGCTGCAGCACTCCTGGCACGTCGGCAAGGTCGTGGTCTCCTTCGACCCCGGCGCCGAACCGGTGGTCGTGGCGGGCACACCGGCGGTCCCCGCCCTCGATCCCGCCGGGACCTACCTGGTGACCGGCGGACTGGGCGGGTTCGGCGCGGCCACCGCGCGGTGGCTGGCCGACCGCGGCGCGCGGCACCTCGCCCTCGTCGGTCGACGTGGCGCGGACTCGCCCGAAGCGCCGGCGCTGCTCGCCGAGCTGACGGCACGCGGAGTGCACGCCGCGGCGCACGCGGCCGACGCCGCCGACCCGGAGGCCATGCGCCGGATCATCACCGACCTGGACCCACCGCTGCGCGGTGTCGTGCACGCCGCGATGCACCTCGACGACGCGCCGCTCACCGAACTGGACGACGAGCGCTTCCGCGCCGTGCTCAGCCCCAAGCTCGGTGGCGCGGTCGTGCTCGACGAGCTGACCAGGGACCTCGACCTGGACCTGTTCGTGCTCTACTCGTCGGGCGCGGCGCTCGTCGGCAACCCCCAGCAGGCTCCCTACGTGGCGGGGAACCTGTTCCTGGAAGCCCTGGCGCGCCGACGTCGCGCCCTCGGGCTGCCGGGCACGGCGATCGCGTGGGGCGCGATCGGCGAGACCGGTTACGTCGCCCGCAACGACTTCGGCGCCGCGATGTCCGCGATCGGGCTGGACCCGATCGCACCGGCGGACGCGCTCGACGGGTTGGGTGCGCTGCTGGCCGCGGACCACGCCGTGGCCAGTGTCGGTCGGTTCGACTGGTCGATGCTCAGCACCGTGATGCCCGCCCTGCGCGGGCCGCGGTTCGGCGCGCTGGTCCGGCCACCCGACGCCGCCGCCGGAGAGCGCAAGGAGGAGCTGATCCGCAAGCTCGGCCGGATGGCGCCGGAGGAGGCGGTGGCCGCCATCTCCGAGCAGGTCACCTCGCTGCTCGGCGACGTGCTGCGGATGGACCCGGGCGCCATCGACCACCACCGCCGCATCGACCACTACGGCATGGACTCGCTGATGGCCGCCGAACTGCTGGTCTCCGCCCGCCGCCGCTTCGACGTCGAGATACCGCCGCTGGAGCTCGCCCGGTCCGGTGGCACGGTCGCCGACATCACCGAGCTGATCCGGCTGCGCCTGGGTCTGCGCCGGCCGGAGAAGGTGTCCTCGTGACGACGCGCCGACCGGCACGGGCCTCCCTCGTCGACACGATCGCGCTCGGCGCCCTGGTGCTCGTGCCCACCCTCGCCCAAGGCGCGATCCTGCGGCGGCGGCGCATGGTGGGGCTGGCCGCCCGGTGGGACACCAACGACTGGGCGTGCCGGGTGCTGCGCCGGCTGCGCGACAAGCACGGCACGGGACCGTTGCTGGTCAAGGTGTTGCACCGCCGGGTGTTGCTGCTGCTGTCGCCGGAGGACGCCCGGCAGGCGTTGGCGCGGACCACGCTCTCGCTCACCGCCGCGAGCCGGGACAAGGTCGCCACCCTCGGCCACTTCGAGCCCGGCGCGGTGCTGCTGTCCCGCGGCCTCATCCGGGAGGAACGCCGCCGCTTCAACGAGTCCGTGCTCGACTACCCCAAGGCCGACCACCACCTGTGCCCCGCCTTCGACGCCGTCATCCGCGCCGAGGCGGCCGACCTGATCGGCCGCACGACCGGCCGCGGGGCGGACCTGACCTGGGACGAGTTCGTGCGCACCTACCGGCGGATCGTGCGGCGGGTGGTCCTGGGCGACGTCGCCAAGGACGACGAGCAGCTCACCGCGCTGCTCGACACCCTGCGCGGCGACGCCAACTGGTTCCGGCTGCGGCCGCGGCGCGAGGCGTTGCGCGAGCGGTTGTGGGACCGGGTGCTCGGCTACCTCGACGAGGGGTCCGGCGGGCTGGCCTCGTGCGTGGCCGAAGCGCCCCGGACCGCGCGGACCCTGCCCCAGGCGCAGGCCCAGCACTGGCTGTTCGCCTTCGACGCCGCCCCGATCGCCACCTTCCTGGCGCTGGGCCTGCTGGTGGGCCACCCGGACCGGACGCGAACCGACCACGACTACCTGCGCGCGTGCGTGCGGGAGTCGTTGCGGCTGTGGCCGACGACCCTGGCCATCCTGCGCGACACCACCCGGCGCACGACCTGGTCGGACGGCAGCACCGTGCCGGAGGGGACCGCGGTCGTCTACTACAGCTCCTACTTCCACCGCGACGGCGGCCGCCTGCCCTACGCCGACCGGTTCGAGCCGGAGGTGTGGCTGGACGGCCGGGCGGCGGAGGACTGGTCGCTCGCGCCGTTCAGCCGGGGTCCGGCCGAGTGCCCGGGGCAGCACCTGGTGCTCTTCACCAGCGCCACCCTGCTCTCGGCGCTGCTCGACCAGGGCTTGCGGCAGGTCGGCGGCGTCCGGTTGACGCCGGACCGCCCGCTGCCCCGCACGGCCGACCACCACGCGCTGCGGTTCGCATGAGCCGGGTGGTCGGGCGGCTGCTCTTCTCCCGGTCGCGGGTGCGCCCGGCCCGGTTGCGCCGGGCGGTGCGGGACCGGGTCGTGGCCGTCACCGGCGCCTCTCACGGCGTCGGCAGGCAGACCGCGCGGCTGCTGGCCGACGCGGGCGCGACCGTGCTCGTGCTGGCCCGGTCGGCGCACCTGCTGGACGAGCTGGTGGAGCAGGTCCGGGCGAACGGCGGGCGGGCCCACGCCTACCCCGTCGACCTCGCCGACTTCACCGCCGTGCGCGAGGTCGCCGAGCGGATCCTCGCCGAGCACGGGCCGGTCGACGTGCTGGTCAACAACGCGGGCAAGTCGATCCGGCGCTCGGTCGAGCTGTCGGGGCGGCGCTTCCACGACTTCCGACGGCTCACGGACGTCAACTACCTCGGCCCGCTGCGGCTGACGCTCGACCTGCTGCCGGCCATGCGCGCGGCCGGGCGCGGCCGGATCGTGTCGGTGTCCACGTTCGCCGCGCGGATGCCGCCGTTCCCCCGGTGGGGCGGCTACCAGGCGTCCAAGGCCGCGTTCGACGTGTGGCTGCGCGCGCTGGCGCCCGAGGTGGCCGGTGACGGCATCCGGGTCGTGCCGGTCTACCTCGGCCTGGTGGACACCAGGATGAGCGCGCCGCTGCTGGCCGCGCGCCGGGTGCCGGCGTTGGACGTGCGGGACGCGGCGCTCACCGTGTGCGCGGCGGTGTGCACGCGGCGGCACAGCCTCGGTCCGTGGTGGTGCCTGCCGGCCGAACTGGGCGCGGGGTTGGTCTCCCGGCCGCTGCGGGCGGTCCTGGCGTGGTGGTACCGCCGCGGTCGGGACACGCCGGCCGCGGTGCGCGCCGCCCGTGCGCCGGCGGACTGGCCGAGGCCGGAGTCGCTCCCCGCCCAGGCCGAGCGCGGGTCGCCCCCCGGACGGGTGCCCGCGGCCCGTCCCGAGCGGTCCGAGCAGCCGTGACCACGCGGCGTGAGCGCCGGTCACGCGTCCGGGGAATGGCCGGTCACCCGGGCCGGCGCGGATCATGGCCGCGGACCGCGGTGTCCCGGCCCCGACAGGCGCGAGCCGAGGAGTGTCGATGGAGCTGCGTGATCGTCCGACAGGTCGCACGAGCCTGCCGCGGCTGGCCGCCGTGCTCGTGGCGACGGCGGTGGCGGGCGCGGTGGTCCTCGGTGGTATCGCCGAGGGCGTCATCGGGGTGTCGTTCACCAGCGGCAGCCCCTTCACCGTGACGGTGGACCGGGTGGAGTCCGACGGGTTGCGCATCGTGCCGGGCGCGTCGTCCGGCGATCCCGGGGTGCCCACCCTGCTGGCGCGGCTGCCCACCGCCGAGTTGTCCGGGCTGTGCCAGTCGGTGACGGTCGACCTGCCGGTGGTGGGTCGGGTGACGACCGTGCTGCGGGCCCCGCACGTGCGCACGACCGACCTGGTGCTGGAGGTGCGCGGCATCACCGGCGGCCTGGACGTGGGCCGACTCCGGCTCGGGCCGGTGGCGGACGCGGGCGGCACGCCGGGCTACCAGGCGGGCCGGACCACGCTCACCGACCTCAGGATCACCGCGGGCACGGTCACCGCCGGCACGTTCACGGTCGCGGACCTCGACCTGAGCCACCACAAGGGCGACGAGGGCTGTCCGTCCACACAGGACGGACAGGGCCGGTGAGCGGCGGCTTCACCCGCTTCCGGCGGTCCTGCCCGTTCCTCGCCGGCGTGCTGACCACCGCGGCCGGGCTGGAACTGGTCCTCGTGGTCGGCGCCGTGCCCGGTGCGCTGCGCTTCGCGGGTGCGGGCGCGCCGGCGAGCTGGCTCCTCGGCGGCGTGCTCGTCGTCGCGGGCGCGACCCTCCTGCTCGACCCGGCCCGCAGGCACTTCGCGGGCGCGGCGGCCCTCATCGCCGGACTGCTCAGCCTGGTCGGCGCCAACCTCGGCGGGTTCCTGCTCGGCTTCCTGCTCGCGGTCGCCGGTGGCGCACTGGCGCTGGCCTGGGTGCCCGACCGCGGCCCGGTCGGATCACCCGCGGAAGGCTCCTCATGAACGACGCCCGACTCCGGCACGCCGTGCGCGACAAGACGGTCCTGCTCACCGGAACGTCCAGCGGCGTCACCGACGCCGCGACCCGTCACCTGACCCGGGCGGGCGCGCGGGTCCTGGTCGCCACGCACCCCGCGCACCGGCCGATCGGCGAGGTGCCGGTCTACCGGGCCGATCCGGCCACGCCGGCCGCCATGCGCGTGCTGGCCGAACGGCTGCTCGACGAGCACGACCGCCTCGACATCGTGATCCACACCGCGGGCACGCCGCCGCGGCGGCCGTCCTGCCGGGACTTCCAGGACACGATCAACACCCACTACGTCGGTCCGACGACGCTCATCCGCGGCCTGCTGCCCGCGCTGCGGACCGGCGGCTCGGCCCACCTGATCAACGTGTGCCCCGCGCACCTCCGCCTGCCCCTGCCGGCTCGCTGGGGCGGCCACCGCGCGTCGAAGGCCGCGTTCGACACCTGGTTCCGCGGCCTGGCCCTGAAAGGCCGCGACCGCGGCGTCACCACCACGACCGTCTACACCGGACTCGTCGGCGCCGACGCGGTCACGCTGATCTGCGACGCCATCACCTCGCGGCCGCGGCAGATCGCGCCCTGGTGGCTCAAGTGGCCCCACGCCATCGGCCATTGAGCTGAAAGTTTCGAAACGAGACGTCGAGTTCGCCGCCCGGCCGAGAGCCCGCGGTTAGCCCGAACAGCTCAGCTCACGTGGTCGCGCTGCCGTGCCGCCGCCGGTCCGCCGCAACGGTTCCGCGCTGGGGACGGCCGGGTGATCGCGCAGTTCACCAGGCCGATCCCGGTGTTCGACCACGTGCCGACGCGGGCGGGCGGCGGGCGTGGGCGGGCCGGCAATCGGCCGCACGCGACGCGCGGCCACCGGCCGTGACCGCGTCTCGATTGCCTTGCCAAGCGGAAACATTTCCAAGGACACTCCTGAACGTTTCAGAGCCGGACACCGACGTCGGGCGCCGGGCAGCCTTCACGCGCTCCGCCCCTGCCCGTGGTTGTGGAGGAACTGCCCGATGAGAACCGCGAACGCGTTGCCGTGCGCCGGTTCAGCGGTCGGCCACGCCATCCCCGTCGACACCGGCCAGGTCATCCGCTTCCTCCGGCGCCGGCGAACCGCCGTCGTCCGCCCTCGACGGGCAGGACCGAGTCGTCGCCCGACGAACGCCGCCGACGCCACCACCCACCGAGTTCACCTTCCCCGGAGGTCCGGTCCATGAAACGAAGGCACCTGCTCGCGAGCGCGGCCGCCGCCCTGACCCTGGTGGCCGCCGCGGTGCTCGCCGTCGGCACCGCGCAGGCCGACAGCGGCGTGAAGGTCATGCCGCTCGGCGACTCCATCACCGACGGCTTCAACGTCCCCGGCGGCTACCGCGTCGACCTGTGGCAGAAGCTCGTCGCCGGCGGCCGCACGGTCGACTTCGTCGGGTCGATGACCAACGGCCCGACCAGCCTCGGCGACCGCAACCACGAAGGCCACTCGGGCTGGACCATCGCCCAGATCGACAGCAACATCACCAACTGGCTGCGCACGTACACGCCGCGCACCATCCTGCTGCACATCGGCACGAACGACATGTACGGCAGCAACCCGGGTGGCGCGCCCCAACGCCTCTCCACCCTGGTCGACCGGATCACGACCCTGGCGCCGAACGCGGACCTGTTCGTCGCGACCATCGTGCCGCTGTCGTCCGGCGACGCGAACGTCCGCGCGTTCAACGCCACGATCCCCTCGATGGTGCAGAGCAAGGTCAACGCGGGCAAGAAGGTGCACCTGGTCGACATGTACCGCGCGCTGACCACCGCCGACCTCGCCGACGGCGTGCACCCCAACGCCGGCGGCTACTCGAAGATGGCCACCGCCTGGTACAACGCGCTGTTGTCCGTCCCGGGCAGCATCGACGACCCCACCACGACCACGACGACCACCAGCCAGACGAGCACGACGACCACCACCACAACCACGACGACCACCACGAGCCAGCCCGGTGGCGGGGCGTGCGCCGCGACCCACCGCGTGGTCAACTCGTGGGGCGGCGGCTACCAGGCCGAGGTGAAGGTGGCCAACACCTCCACCGCGTCGCTCAACGGCTGGACGGTCCGCCTGACCCTCCCGTCCGGCCACACCGTCAACAACCTCTGGGGCGGTGTGAACACCGGGACCAGCGGAGCCGTGTCGGTGCGCAACGCGCCGTACAACGGCTCGCTGGGCAGCGGGGCGTCGACCACGTTCGGCTACGTGGCCAACGGCCCGAACGCCAACCCGCCGCTCGACCTGACCTGCGTCAGCCCGTGATCCGCCGGTCGGACACCGCCGCGTCACGTCGACCCGGCGGTGTCCGGCCTCGCGGGTGATCAGGGCACGGTGGTCTCGTAGAGCCCACGGCCGAAGGTGGCCGCCACGAGCCGGTGGTTGCGGCCGTCGTACTCGATGTCGTCGACCGCGACCCTCGGCAGGCCGTGGCCCAGCCTGAGCCAGTGGCCTGGCGCGAGCGCGTTGCCGACGAACACGCCCTGGTCCGTGGCCACGTACAGCTGTCCGGCGCGGCCGAGCACGACGTCGTTCACCGGCGCCGACGGCAGGTTGCCCGAGACGTCGGTCCACCGGGCGCCCGCCGACCGGGTCGCCAGCACGTGCGGCTGCGCGGAGCCCGACCGGTAGCCGGACAGCGTCACGTACGCCGTGGCGGGGTCGCGCTCGGACACCGCGATCCGGGTGACCCACGGTTGGCCGTCGAGCACGTTCGCCCAGGTGGCGCCCAGGTCGCGGGTGAGCCACACCCGGCCGTCGTCGGTGCCGACCCAGATCGTGCGCGGGTCGGACGGCGCGGCGGCGACGGTGGTGATGGTGCCGTAGGGGTAGGTGTCCTGGCCCGGCCCGCCGGTCAGGTCCGGGCTGATCGGCGTCCAGGTCACCCCGTTGTCGGCCGACCGGTTGAGCCGGTTGCCGCCGTAGTACAGGACTTCCGGGTCCGACGGGTCGAACTGCACCGGGGTGAACCAGTTGCGGCGGTCCGCGGTCGTGGCCGGGGTGAAGAACGCCATCGTCGTGCCGCCGTCGGTGGACCGGAAGCAGTTGCCGTACTGGTAGCAGGCGAAGACGTTCTCCTTGTCGCGCGGGTTGATGATGTTCTCCTCGCCGTCGCCGCCGAGGTACTCGTTGAACGCCGGCCCGCCCCACGACCGCAGCGAGCCGTTGTCCTGGGTGCCGCCGGACACGCGCGTGACGTCCTGCGGGCTGATCGCCACGCTGTAGAACTGGGTCCACGGCTCGTGCTCGGCCTTGACCCAGCCGCCGTCGCCGTCGGCGTCCGACCGGTACACGCCGCCGTCGTTGCCGAGGTAGACCCGGGCCGGGTGGCGGGGGTCCCAGACCATGGCGTGGTGGTCGACGTGGATCGACGCGTCGTCGGCGGTCCAGGTCGCGCCGCCGTCCTTGGAGGTCAGCAGCGGGACGCCGGCGACGTGCACGTGCCGCGAGTCGTCCGGGTCGACCCAGACCTTGCCGAACCACCAGCCGAAGGTCGACTGCGAGGTCTTGAGCACGTCCGGCTCGGGCTGCCGCGTCCAGCTGTCACCGGCGTCGGAGGAGGTGTAGAAGCCGGCGAAGGGTCCCGCGGTGCTGTTGACGATGGCGTACAGCCTGCCCGGTTCGGACGGCGAGACGCCGATGCCGATGCGGCCGACGTCGGGACCGGCCGCCGGCAGCCCGCCCGCGAGCCGCTGCCAGGTCAGGCCGCCGTCGGTGGAGCGGTAGACGCCCGAGCCCACGCCGCCGTAGATCCGCTTCACGGGGGTCCGGCGGTGGTCCCACAGCACCGCGTACACGCGCTTGGGGTCGGTCGGGTCGATCTGCACGTCGACCGCGCCGGTGAACTCGTTCGGCACGTCGAGCACGCGCCGCCAGCTGCCGCCGCCGTCGGCGGAGAGGTACACGCCCCGGTCGCCGCCCGCGCTGTAGAGGGAGCCGTTGGCGGCGACGAACAGGCGGTCGGGGTCGGTGGGGTCGATCGCGATGCCGCCGACGGCGCCGGAGTCGCGCAGGCCGACGTTGCGCCACGACGTGCCGCCGTCGGTGGAGCGGTAGACGCCGGTGCCCTCGTAGGTCACGCTGCCGCCGCCCGGGTTGGGCTCGCCGGTGCCGACGTACAGCGTGCCGTCACCGGCCGCCGCGACCGCGCCCATGGCCTGGGTGGCGTTGTCCGGCCACGCGGGGGCGAACGTGCGCCCGGCGTCGGTGGACCGCCACAGCCCACCGCTCGCGGCGGCGGCGTAGACGGTGTCGGCCCGGCGCGGGTCCAGCGCGAGGCTCACGATCCGGCCGCCGATGTTCGTCGGACCGATCGACCGCCACGGCGCGCCGGCGGCCGGGATCCGGTCGGCCTGGGCGGCGGCGAGGTCGTGCGCGTGCCGCGGGATGGTGTCGCCGCGGACGGCTTTCTGGAGGAACCGGTGCTCGGCGGGCGCCGACGGGCCGCGGACCGGGCGGTACTCGCCCGGCTGCCCGGTGCCCGGTGGGTCGGCGGCGAGGGCCGGTGGGTCGGCGGCGAGGGCCGGCGCGGGTGCGAGCAGCACCAGCGCGCCGGCGAGGACCAGCAGACGGCGGACTCTCATCGGGAACCCCCAGACGTGGACGTCGGCATGGCGTCGCGCACGCTAGGGGACGCGGTGGCCGGCCGGACACCGACGATCGTGGGTCGTTCTTGACAGTTGGTCGACGCGTGCCGGTCGTGGCGGGTGCTCAGCCGGTCACGAGGGCGAGCCCGTACGCCGACAGCGGCTCGGCGATCGGCTGGATCCACGTCGTCCCGCCGGTCGAGCAGTTGCCGGACCCGCCCGAGACCAGGCCGACCGCGCGGACCACCGTGCCCGCACCGGGGTTGGTGACGACGGGTGCGCCGGACGCGCCGGGCTCGGGGCACGCGTTCGCGCGGATGAGCTGGCCGACGCAGCCCTGCGGGTAGCAGACCGTGTGGTTGATCCCGGTGACGCTGCCGCACCGCCACCCCGAGACCGGGCTGGAGTAGCAGACCGACGAGCCGACCGGCGGGGTCGCGAAGCCGCTGACCGTGACGTCCGGGCCGCTGCTGTGCCGGTCGACCAGCGGCGTGGACACCGCGGCGGTCGACGCCACCCGGATCAGCCCGTAGTCGTTGGTCGGGAACGAGGAGCCGGCGCTCGGGCCGATGTAGCCGCCGACGCCGTGCCACTCGCTGCCCGTGCCGACGCAGTGGCCGGCGGAGAGGACGTAGCGGGTGGTGCCCGAGCGGGCGTTGAAGCCCAACGTGCACCGGGTGCTGCTGCTGTAGATCGCTTGCCCGCCAATGAGATCCCACACCGGGCGGGGCGCTTCGGCGACGTGCTCGACGGTGACCGCGCCGGCGCCGAGCCCGCGTGCCCACTCGGCGACGCCGGTCGCGTCGCCGTGCACCGAGACCACCACGGCCTCGGTCGCGGTGTCGACGTGCCACCCGGTGACGGTGTCCGGGCGCGTCGCCGCGCCCCGGTCCAGCCGTTCCGCGGCGAGGGCGGGCCCGGCGGTGTCGCCGGAGACCGGCCCGGCCGTGGTGAACGCGAGTCCGGCCGCCAGCACGGCCGCACCCGCTCGACGCGCGAAGGTCATGGTGCGCTCCCCTCCAGGATCGCGACGGTAACGGCCGCGGGAGCGCGCCGGATAGCGACCGTTCGTGGACATCACGTCACCCCGCGTGACCGGGGCGGCACCTACTCTGGTGAGGTGGGGATCGCGATCCTGTGCGCGCTGGCGGGTGCGGTGCTGAGCGCGGTCGGCGCCGCGCTCCAGCACGCGGGCGTCCGGGACGTCGGCGACCTCACCGTGCGCCGGTTCACCCGGCTGGCGGGCAACCGGCGGTGGCTGCTCGGGTTCGCGGTGCTGTTCGTCGCCGCGGTGCTGCAGATCCTGGCCCTGGCGATGGCGCCGGTGACGGTCGTCGCGCCGCTCGCCGTCATGTCGTTGCCGATCATCGCGGCGATCGGCGTCCGGCACGTGACGCGGGGGTTCGCGGTGGCCGTGATGGCGGCGACGGGCGGGGTGGCCACGTTCGTCGCGATCGCCGCGCGGTCCGCCGTGACGACGGACGTGCCGCCGGCGACGGCGCTGCGGGCGGGTCAGGTGGTCGCCGCCTTGGTGTGCGTGTTCGTCGTCATCGGCGCGTTCCGGAGCGGGACGGCACGTGCCCTCGCGCTGGCCGCCGGGGCGGGTGCGGCGTACGGGCTGGTCGCCGTGCTGGTGCGGGACGTGACGACCGCGCTGCCGCGGTTGCACTGGGTGTCGTTCGCCGGGTTGGCGGTGGCTTTCCTGGTCGGCGCGGCGCTGATCCAGCTGGGGTACGCGAGCGGCCCGGCGGACCTCGTGGTGGCCGGTCAGACCGTGGTGAACCCGATCGTCGCGGCGTGGATCGGGATGGTGCTGCTGGACGAGACCCAGGGAGCCGGCCGCGGCACGGTGATCGCCCTGGTGACGAGCGCCGCCGTGTCGCTGACGGGCATCGCCGCCATCGCCCGCTTCCACCGCCGCCGCCTGGCGTCCCTGCCGACCGACCACGCGCCCACGCCGCCGTGACCGCGCCATCCCGGTGGACGGCGGGATGGCGCGGGTGGTGCGGTACGACGTGGTCAGTCGGTGAGGACCACGTCGTAGTGGTAGTCACCGCAGACGGTGTGCAGGCGCGGTGGGTAGCGCCACAGGGTGGTCGAGCAGGTGCGCCACTGGAGGGGGTGCTCGTTCGCTCCCAGCGGGGCGAGGGAGACGGTCTTCGGTTCGTCGCAGGGCGCGGTGATCTTGCCGTAGGTGGAGCCCCACTTGTAGTCGATGTGCCGCAACGGCGCGCAGTCGCCGACGGTGATGACGAACGAGTTCGGTCCGTGCTCGGGGGACGTGTCGCCGGGGTTGTACCGGATCGTGGACACCTCGGCGGCGGTGGGGACGGCGGGGGTGGCGGCGGCGAGGCTGGTCGGGGTGAGGAGCAGGACGATCAGCAGGGCCAGTAATCGGCTGGGGGACACCAAGGCCTCCTCGGGAGTCGGGTACCGCCCGTCCGAGTGCCCACTCCACCGGTCCGCCACACCTGTGAGGTTCGGGGCGGGCGGCGGCAGGGCCGACAGCGGGGTGACCGGGAAGGGGCGATGGCGGGCCGGGGACGCGTGGTGGCCGGATGCGTTCGCACGCCGGACGCGCGGCGGGCAGGTGTGGTGGACCGGTGTCGACCCACGGCACCGGCGTTCGTGTTGCCGACGTCAGAACGCTCGCGCAGCGGCGAGGCGGCGTGCTCGACGCCGCGGCGGGCTGTGGCGGTCGGCGGTTAGTCCGGGTCCATCCCACCGGCGCCGGCGGTGCCCTCGGGCGTCGACTCGTCCGGTGTGGTGTTGGCGGAGCCCGACTGCTCGTCGGCGTAGGTCGGGCGCGAGTGCTCGTCGGCGAAGTCCGGCTCCCCCGCGGTGGCGGGGTCGGGTTCCGGTGTGGTCACGGCCATGGTGTATCCCTTCGGGGGACGGCCCAAACCAGCAGGGGAGATCGTGCGCATCGGGGTGTTCTACGACGGGACGTGGTTCGCTTACCTGAGCGATTTCTACGCCACCGCCCATCCGCGTCGGGCGCGGATCTCGCTGGCCGGGTTGCACGACGCGGTGCGCTGGCACCTCCACACCCGCACGGGCACCGCACTCGACGACTGCGTGATCCACGAGGCGCACTACGTGCGCGGTCGCATCGAGACCCCCGCGGCGGCGTTCGACGCGGCCTTGGCCGCCGCCGGGGTCACGCGGCACGACCTGCCCCTGCACGGCGGCAAGGAGAAGGGCGTCGACGTCCACTTCGCACTCGAGGCGTGGGAGCTCGCGACCACCGCGCCGTTGGACTGGGTCGTGCTGATCACCGGTGACGCCGACTTCACCCCGCTGGCCACCCGGCTGACCGGTCGCGGCATCGGGGTGATGGTGCCGGTCGTGGACGACCGGTCGGCCCCGGAGCTGCAACCGGCCTGGACGCCGCGCACGGCGGCGCCGCTGAGGGCCGCGGCGACCTCGACGCCCGCGTTCGACGACCTGTTCGCGCCCGCCGACCGCCTCGGCTACCCGTTGAACGGCCCGTTCGTGCGGTCCACCGAGGTCGTGGCCTCGCCCGCCGGCGCGCCGCGCGGCCGCCGTCGCGGCACCGTGACCGGCTGGAAGCCGGGGCAACCGCACGGGTTCATCACCGACAGCCGCGGCAGCTCGTGGTACGCCTCCCGCGACGACCTGCCCACCGGCCTCGCCATGCTGCCCACCGGCACACCGGTGTCGTTCACGGGATCGCCGGTGCCGTTGCCCGGCCGGAAGTACCCCCGCGCGGAGTCGATCCGGTTCGAGTGAACCGCCGGGGGGGGGGGGGGGGGGCCCGCCGCCCCCCCCCCCCGCGC